>DAIQNO010000314.1:0-3210 GCA_036788355.1 Opitutales bacterium
GAAGGCAGGTATTCTACCGCTTGCACGACCACCACGTCGTCGCCCTCTACCGCACTGTGCAGGAGCACCTCGCGGAGTGATCCGCCATTAGTTTTCGCCAACCTCCGATCATCCCGGCACCTTTGAAACGAGAATCCGACCCTACGATCACCTCACTGCAACTCGTCGCATTTTGAAAATTCGATTTTCTAAAGTAGATGCCCCATAGATCCTAAAACACAGCCCACCTCAATCACGGGAAGCGAGGCGCAGGGATGCATCAGACTTGTCGATGTGACCGAGGAGAATGCCACGCAATCAATTTGTCATCAAAATCCATATACTTTCATCTCGTTCACCTTTGGGGACGGATGGTGCCGGGCCAGAGGTTCCAATCGGCGGAAACATCGCTGCGGATGGTGGCGGGGAAATCGTCCCAGAGCTCGCGCCCAAGCTCGGATGTTGCCAGCGGGGTGCGGCTGGCAAATGCACGGAATTCGGCTTCGTGCAGACGCATGGCGAGGGGATCGACTCCGGCTTGTTCACGCAACCAACCTAACCATTCCTGAAACTGAAAGGTGTTGGTAGAGCCTTGGCCGCGGATTTGCCTGAGTCCGGCGCGGAGCTCGATGTAGTTGTTATTGAGGGTGTTGAGGGTGGTCATGTCCGCATCGGCTCGCCGGAAGGTTGCGGAGTGGAGCAGGCGCAGGCTTTCGGCATGGCGCACGCTGGGATCGCGAACCCCGCCGGATCGGCGTTCCTGGGCGCAGCGGAGCTTCACCGTTTCCCAATCAAGCCGTCCATCTTTCCAGCCGACCAAGCCAATGACCGGAGCCGATGGGTTGAATTCGCGGGAAAAGATCTCAACGGTTTCGAAGACGCTGGCGAAGGTGGCAAGGATGACATCGAACTCCTCTCGCGTGAGCTGGTAGCCCGGCAACCAATGGCAGAAGACACCGCCGCTAGTGAGCGCACCCCTGATGTCCGTGTAATTTTCCCGGCTGAATAGGCGACCTTCGCCGGCACCCCACGGTTGGAAGAGATCCGCAACGATCACATCATATTGGCCGGGTGATGCAGCGAACCACGTGCGGGCATCCTCCGTCACAACACGGGCACGCGGGTCTTGGAACAACGGGCCACTGAGATCTTCAAAATGGCGGCGGGCAGCCTCGACAACGAGGGGTGAAATTTCCACCGCATCGAGGGATTGCACCGCAGTATGGGAGAGCGCACCCGTTGGTGTGCTGCCGGTGGCCACGCCGAGGAAGCCGACTCGGGCGGGATTGGGATGCAGCATAAGCGGCAAATGCGCCTGACGCTCCTGGCCGGGCCGCGCGATGGTCGAGCCGAGGAGATATTGGTTGGACAGGAGAATGCCGCGGATGTCTCCCGGCATTTCCACCACGTTGACTACGCCTTCTCGGCCCGAGAGTGTCTCCAGCAAATGAAATCCCAGATGCGGATTGATGACGGGGAGTTTGGGGAGTTGTGGGATTACGAGGGTCATGCAAGCGATCCCGGCGAGTGACACGAAAACGACGCCCCGGCGGAACCTCAGGTAACACGCAAGGCCTATCGCCATGAGTGCCGAGGACGCCGCGATCCAACCGAATGCCGCATGCACACCGGCCGCAGGTAGGAGGAAGCGGTAGGTGAATTCAGCACCGAGAAAGGCACCCACACCATTCCAAGCCAGAAGCCATCCCCAAGACCGTGCACCCCCGCCGCTGCGCGTTTGTTCACTCATGCGGATCACCAGCGGAAAAACCATTCCCACCAATACCATCGCAACCCCGAATGCTAGGGTGACCAGCAAGGTGAGTTTCAACATGAAGCCCCCAAGGGACTGCGCCTGCACCAAGGCTGGGAACTTGGCGGCGAGGAAATGAAACCCCAATGGCGAGATGGCAAACATCAGGGAGGCGGCGATCAGGACATAACCAAGCAATACGCCCGGATCGAGCTTCCGCATCACTGGCAAAGCGACGATCCACGCGGCCACGGCGAGGGCAAGTAACACCAAGGCCAGCATCGCAGCCGGGCCGTAAAATGAGAGCGGCACGACCAATCCGAGCAGTGTGATCAGAAGAACCTCAAGACTCAGCACCGTAGCACCAGACAAAAAAGCGAGCACACGACAAAGCGCTGGACTGAGCCGGTGAGCCTCACCCTCGGTCGGATCGATGGGAGATGCGTCCTCGATTGATTGATCTGCGGGCACGCACGCCAACAAGGCACAACCAGCCGCCACCAGAAGATTCATGCACACCGCAGCCATCATCGCACCAAGGAAGCCGAACAGATGGATCGCAATGACCACGGTGAATCCCAACCCTGCTACACCGCCAAAAGTATTGGCGGCGTAAAGCATCAGCATACGCCCCTCACTCGCTGCCAGATTTTCGCGGAAGAGCACTCGCGCCACAACGGGGATGAAGAACCCCATGCAAACCGAAGGCGGTAGAATACAAAGAACCGATGCGATCCACTTCGCCCATCCACCCCACGCTCCTATCAATGCCTCCTGACCCAATGCGGGCCAAAGCCACCCAGACCACCACGGGAGAAATGCCACGGGAAGCGCGAACAGCCCGATGCCCAGCTCCATCTGCGCAAGAAACCTCCAGGGCCTACGAATCCGTGGTAGCCAGCGTGCCGCCAGGATCGACCCGATCGCGAGTCCAAGGAAAAAGACACCGAAAACCCGGGTGGATGACTCATGACTGCCACCCAACAAATCAATCAAACGCCGCGTCCATAACAACTGGTGGGCTAGGGCTGCCGCACCACCGATAAAAGTGATGGATACGATAAAACGATACCTCAGATCCCGGCTGGTAGCGAACCTCATGGCGGACTTGGAACGAATGCCATTCGTCTTCCCATCAGGTGTGCTCACTGCGGCGGCCTCGCGACGTTGATACCACTGTTCGTCCTGCGCTGGATCTCCGCAGCTGGGATATTTTCAACATGGCCATCGGCAAAGAGATAGTTCGCATCACCGCGGGTGCGGTTTTCCGCTGGCTGACCGCGGACAAACCGGTCGGGCTGGATGTCGGACAAGACATTTGCCCATGAACTCCAATTCGTCCCGTGAATATGGTCGCGGCTACGATTGGGCGGTATGCGCTCAGCTACAATAAACAACATTTTTGTGCGATGAGGCTGGGGCAGAGTATTCAGCGTATATCCGGCACCGGGGATGGGGTCGCCAAACGGATCTGTGAT
>DAIQNO010000315.1:0-3203 GCA_036788355.1 Opitutales bacterium
CGCTGCACCCTGGGCTAAGCCCTTTCGCCCCGTTGGGGCTGGGATTCTGCGGCGGACTTAGCTGGCAGGACGCTAGATACCCAGATGTTCTCGGTTGGGCCACGGGGTGCCTCTGGCCCGCCCTAACTTGGGTGCTTTGGCTGCCGCTTTGAATCAGTCCACCCACTGGGCCAGGAAGGCGGCGGTGTCCGCCAGGGAGGGGCTTTGGCCGGTGCGGACGTATTGGCCGCTGGTGCAGACGCCGTTGGTCAGGCAGGCCGACAGAGACAGCCCGCCGGCGTAGGCCGAGATAAAGCCGGCGTTAAAGTGGTCGCCCGCGCCGGTGGTGATGAAGGGCTTCGCGCAGACGGGGCCATCGACCCAGGCAGTCTCCGCCGCGGTGGCTGCGGCGGCACCGTGAACCGGGTGGATCACCACCGCAGCGAGGTCGAGACGCTCCCGGATGCGGGCGGCAATCTCCCGCAAGGCGTCCGGGGTTTCGCCGATCGGCGCAAAGCCGAGGACGCGATCGACACAGAGGCCCTCTGAAAGGTTAAGGCCCAAGACGGCGCGTCCGGCTTGGCCGTAACCGGTAATCACCTCCAAAACGCCCGCAATATCCTCGTCGGAGCGCTTTTGGGGGTCGGCGAGGTCAAAGAAAAATGTCCGGGCACTCTCGCGGTGCGGCAGGGTCGGCAGGATTTCCTGAAGGCAGCGGCTCAAGATGTCGGTTTTGTGGGGCAGCATCGTCCAATTCACCATGGCGACGATGTCCGCCGCGTGGAACAGACCAGCGAGGCCTGCCGTGCCAATTTTGGCCACGATGCTGTCGAAAGTCAGGCCATGCAGGCTGGACATTGTTCCGAGCATGATCTTGCCGTCGGTAAACTCCAGGGCTTGGGTGATGCCGGGATCGGCGACGGAGACGGCCCCGGTGCGCTGGGCAAAGTCCTCAAAGACAGGGTGCAGATTGGCCTCGCCGAGGGCTCCGAGGTAGCGGGTGGCCAGGCCCAGGCTCAGCAGGGCGTTGGCCATGATCGGGCCGTTGCCGCCGAGCTTTTCCAGTCGCGGATACAGCTCGATATTGGCGCTCCGCCCCGCCGCCGCCGAGATACGCGCACCAAGGGCCGCGATGGTCTCTACCGGCGTGTAGGCTGCCCCCGGCCCGCTCCGGCGGTCCACGACCTCCATGATGCGATCGACGAAGCCGTCCAGCCCGACGAGGGCGTTGAGGCTTTGGAGGCGCGGAGTGGCTTCGATCAGTTCCTGGCGGATAGCGAGACGGTCTGGCATGGGCGGGAAGTTAGAAAAGCAATGGTTTTGGGGCCAAGGTTTCGGCGCGTCAAGATCAGCCTGTTGCCAAAGAACGCGTGGATCAAGACGCCCGATCAGACCTCCGTCGTGGTCTCACGGTCCTCCGTGGTGAGAAAATCACCCTTCATCACCACCGAGAACACTGAAATCACGAAGCGATTCAAAATTGCCTACGGTCCTGCAAGATAATTCCCCCGATTCAATTTTAGCCCCAACGGGGCGAGAGGTCAAAGCCCTGGGTGAAGCGAAGTGGAACCCGAGGTTTGGGGGAATCAGTAGGATAAAGCCCTGAAAGGGCGACAGAAACCTGGTCTGTGGTTTTCTCATGGAATCGCGCACCATGCGGGCATGGTGATTGCGCCAGCGGGGTGTCGTCCTTTCAGGAGTTAGGTGGTATAGCGAACGCTTTTCCCAGGGTTGCGCTCCTGCGTCGCTTCACCCAGGGCTATCACCTTTCGCCTCGTTGGGGATCGTTGGCCTCGCAAATTAAGCTACGAACTTAACTCGCAGGTGGCAATTATGGCTAACGGTTACTTGGCCAGTTTGACAAAGGGCTCATAGCGGGCGCGACCGGCTACGGCACGACCTTCGATGGCGGCATCTTCCTCGGTCACCAGTTCCTCCACCACTTTTTGCACGACTTCGAAACTGTAAACGGCTGACTGAACGTTCCAGGCGAAGCTGTCGTTGCGCTTGGCCTCGACTACGCCGGTTTCGTTGACGGCGGAGGGGACATCGAAGACGGAAATGGTCAGGGTGCTTCCGTCGGTGAGCTGCTGGGGCCGGATGACGCTGAAGGTGGCGATCGCATTGCCGTTTGGCAAGACGCGCACGGGGTCTTGCGCCCACTTGAGAACCGCCGGGCCACCGAAGGGGTTACCATTGAGGAAAGTCTGCACGACGAGTTTGCTACAGTCCACCACGCGCTCCGTGCGGTTATGGAGGGTCAAGGTGCCCACCAGCGGCGCGTTGTCCATCACAACTGTCTCATGGTAGCCCACGGAGTATTTTTTCCGGCCATTGACCCAGATCATCCCCAGGGCGTCTTTCACGGTGCGGTAGGGGGTAACCAGAGCCCGAGGCGGGCTGACTTCTAAACCGGTGGCGATGCCGTCCATCTGGCTCGGGATGCTGATGGCGTTGAGCTTGATTCCGGCCACTTCGACGGGTCGATAGCCGGTTCGGTTGAGGTAAAAGCCATTGCGGATACCGTCCCGCTCGGCGGAGTAGCGGCGCTCCTTTGGATCCGCGGTGGCTGCGGCGGTGGCACTGGCCAGAGCCTTCCCGTATTCGCGGCTGACGGTGTAGCAGTTGGCCGCATTATGGAGGGCGGCTCCCCGGATCGGGGCAGGGACGGTGGCGTCTTCGCCGATCGCGGTCCAGACGAGAGCTTGCTGGGAAAATGCTTCGGACAGGCTCGGTGTCGGCCCCTTGGCCATGTTTAACTCCAGAATCAACTGCTCAAAATCCAGGCGCCCTTGGTCGAACCGCTGCTTGAGGGTCGCATCTGAGGCCGAAGTCAGCACGGCAAAACTCACGCCCTTCATTTCGCGAGGGGCCTCGAAGGAAATGGTCACAAAGTCGATCTTGAACCTTTGGCGCTGGGAAAATCCCTGGTGCGGGGCCACCAGCGCGACTAATGCCAACGCCAACAATAATACGGATGTTTTGTTCATAACGACAAAGTGCATAGTTAGAAGTTAGAAATAGGGAGGAGAGCTGGTTAAGCCTTGATAAAAAGCTAAAAATCCGCTGTCAAGCTCCCCGTATTTCCGGGAGTAGAGCCAACAAGGCGTGGATTGACTGCGGTGGGCCCTTCGATCTTGAACGGGATCGGGTTGCTGGGCTTTTGTTGCCCTGAAGGGTGTCCTTGACGCCTGAGGGCACTTCGGTGAGATTTACAGGATTAT
>DAIQNO010000316.1:0-3201 GCA_036788355.1 Opitutales bacterium
ATGTCGGCAAAGACCGCGGCATAGGCCGGATCCGCATGCAGACTGCGCATTTCAGGGATAATTCCCCCGAGGCAGATCCTCCGGGGGCTGACCCTTACAGAGCATCCGCTGGGTCATTCGCTGCTGAAGTTCCCGCTGAATCGCAGCGTGTTCCGGTTGTCCGTAGAGGTTTGTCGTCTCGTGGGGGTCGGTTTCGAGATCGTAGAGTTCACCGAGGTCATCCGCGTATTCATTGAGCTTCCAGCGGCTCGTGCGGAGCATTGCGCCGGGGCCGTGGGAGGTTGGAGAAAAGGGGGCCTTAAGACGCAGTCCGGGGATCGGTTCCGCGGGTTGCTGCAGCAGCAGGCCGCCGTCGGCGAAGACATCTGTGCGCGGCGCCGTGGAGAGAAGCGGGCGGGCGCGCGATCCGACGGGTTGGCTCAGGCCGCAAAGTTCAAGCAGCGTGGCCATGGCATCCAGGGTTTCAACCGGCTCGCGATAAACGCCCCGTGCGATTTTACCCGTTGGATCCCACAGCACCAACGGCACCCGCATGAGGCATTCGAAGAACGCTGGTATCTTGTGGGTGACACCGTAATCGCCGATGAATTCCCCGTGGTCGCTCCAGAACAGAACGAGGGTGTTGTCGAGGATATCGAGCGCTTCGAGTTTCGCCAGCACGCGCCCGATCTGGTCATCGACGTAGCGGATCTGTCCGCAATACATCGCCATCGCGCGCTTGAGGTCGTGCTCCGGCATATCCATCCCGCCGCTGTGGATGCGCCACTGGGTCAGCCGGCGTATCTCGCCCTCGACCGGACCGCGACGGAAGTTGGGTGAAAGGTCGAATTGTTCGGGTTGGAACAACGAGGCCCAGGGCTCGGGGCAGGCAAAAAACGGGTGCGGGTCCTGGAAGTTGAGCGTCAGGAAAAACGGACGATCACGGTTTGCGTGTCGGTCGATGAAATCGAGTCCGCTGTCCGTGAGGCGTTGGGTGAGGTTCCACTCCGAAGCAGCGTCGAGCACCGCGCTGTCGTGGCTATTCACAAACATCGGGTGCCTGTCCATGTTGCCGATGCAGATGTCTTCTCCCTCGTCATACATCGCGCCGATCACGTTGCCGTCGAAGCAGTGATCCTTGCCCCACAGACCGCGCACATAACCGGCGTCGCCGAGCACGCGCAGGGCGTTGGGTTTGGATTGCGCGTAGTTGCCGACGTAGTCCCGCACGCCGTGTTCCATCGGATACTGCCCGGTCAGGAAGCTGGTCCGGCTGGGTCCGCACATGGGGCAGGAGACAAACGCCTGTTCAAAGCGCGTCCCCATGGCAGCGAGCCGGTCAAGATGCCGCGTGGCGATGAACGGATGCCCGTAACAGGAAGCGTAATCCCAACGCATCTGGTCGGGGTTGATGATGACGATATTGGGACGTTTCATTTGATTCATAAGAGCGATTCCTTGAGGTTAGGTGATATGTGCGGGTCGAGCGGCAGCGCTATTCCCGTCCTGCCAGATGCCATTAATAACCGTGCCGGCCACATGTTCCTGTTCGCCGCGGCGGTTGCGCAGAATGAGCGAGTGGAGGATATCTGCTATCATGCTGCCCATGAATTCACGATTCTGATTGATCCCGGCCATGCCTGCGGGCTCGTCTTCGACGTTCAGACTGGCGTAGGAAACGTCTTCCGGAACCCGCCAACCGATGCTCCGGATGCATTTCACCGCGTCGCCAAATTTGCTCAAAACCACGTCCGGTTTGTATTTCGACATCCAGGGTTCCAGCTCTTGCGGATAGCGACTTGGATCACGAATGAGCAGAGTCGGAATCCGTTCCTTTGCGGGCAGCCGCTGTTGTTCGATCGAATGAGCGGCATCCCACCGGTGGCGAACACGTTCGGCGGATTCCTCGGTGAGAACCAGGCCAATCCGGCGATGCCCCAGCGCCTCCAAAGCGCGCCAAACCACACCAATCGCCGTGAAGTAGTTCGGAGCGACAAAATGGAAATTCGGCTGCCCGGGGGTGGGCTCCAGTGCGATCACAGAGAAACGGGAAAGATCCATCGCGGGCAGCGGGAACTCCAACAGCAGGGGTGCCAGTATGACTCCTTGGATCTGCCGGTAAATCAGCGGTCGCAGGATTTGCTCGGGTGTCAGGCCCGGCTGACGCAACCAGACCGTTTTCAATCGATATCCCTGCGCTTTGGCCGACGCCTCAATCCCCTTGATGACCCGTTTCCCGGCTTTGCTGTTCTGCCATCCATCCTGGGTGGACCAATTCGTCAGAATCGCGATCGTCGCCCGCTGGCGGTCCGCGCCCCCTTCCTGCCTGTAGGCCATCAGTGACGCCAGTACCGGATCGCGCTCGTAGCCCATCTCTTCCGCCATGCGCGTGATCCGCGCCCGCGTTGCTTCGGGAATGCGGAGATTCCCACGCAGTGCCAGGGAAACCGTCATCACACTGACCCCGGCTTTGGCGGCAATATCCCTCTGCGAAACTCTGGAACGACTCGGCATGTTTATCGTCATAACAGAACGCAGGGGATTTTCAAGGGACAAACCCCCTTGCTTTACAATTAAACTAAAAATTCTGTTGTTCGGGATCAGAGACATTGCTAAAAGAAGCGTGTTGGCAGACAATAGCCCAATAAAAACATCCGGTTCCCAACAACCCCACAACCCATCCAAGCCCATGAATAAATCCCTCTGCACATCCATGACCTGCCTGGCGCTCACATTGCTCGGCATCGGTTCCTCATCGGCGGCTGTCATCGTCAATGCAAGCCCAGACCTGAACGAACCCGACTGGTTTACCGCCGGCTATGGCAGCGTGGGTTACTCCTTTTTTGGCGGATCGTTGGGTGCCAGAACGCAGGTCCTCAAAGGCGGTCAACTTGACGGAGGCACCATCAGCATCGCAGCGAACGCGGGTAGTTCGGAAACTACCGGCGTGACATCGGTCGCATTGGAAGATCCGGATGGGGGCACTTTTACCACTGGCGCTTGGTATAACACTGGGATCCAGGACGACGCCCCGGTCAACGTATTCACCCTGACCTTTGGTCCGAGCAGTCCATCCAGCGCCAGAATCGGCATCTTGGTCGGAGCCACTGAATTTGTAGCGGCTTCCCCGATCGATGTCCCCTCCTCTATCACCCTCGCTGGCACGGGTGCCACCACTCAATCTCAAACGATTTCCAGCACTGCAACTCAAGCCGACTGGTA
>DAIQNO010000317.1:0-3195 GCA_036788355.1 Opitutales bacterium
GCGTGACAGGCCAGAACCATTCCGCATCGCGGATGGGGGTGCTGCTGGCGATCATTACCGTGGACTGCGGCGGCAATATCATCGCCACAATGGGCATCACTGCCATCTCCGAGAGGGAGGTCTCCGCGGTCCAGGCCGCTTGGAGGATAGTGGCGGCACTGGCCTCATATTCTGCGGCGACGGTCTCTCTCCAGTGCCGCTGACGAGGCTCGGCGAGTATTGAAAGGCCGACGGAGTTGGGTCGGGCTCCGTAGTCGGTCGCGGTTTCCGCCGCGGCCAGGGTCGATCCGGAAAAGGCCACTTCGGGCTGCTGGTAGGATCGTCGTCGCGAAACGGGGGACTCTTGGCGCAGCACGGTCAGCCGGGGGGCGTTGGCATCGACGGTCGAAGCCCGTGGGTTGCCATTGCGGCTGCCGTGGCGCGCACTCGGTAGCGCTGCGAGTGCCTCCGCTAGCGCAGCAGGGCTGAGGTGCAGGGTGCTAGCCGGGGCGGAAGTCGGGTTGAGACCTTGGGGGCTGGGGTTGAGGACGAGAAGTCGGGTCTGGTCGCGGGTGAGTCGCTCGCGGAGGGTTTTACAGGTGGGCAACCTTCCGACAACCACCGCAAAGCCAAGAGTCGGGAAAGTGGTCTGTCGGAGGGCCAGTTCATAGTGGGCGCTGACCGTTGCACTGTCGGGTCGATGGCGAATAGGATGCAGGACATCGGCCCAGATCGGTAGCTGGCTAGCCTCAGCTAGTGCCGCGACCCCGGCGGCCTCACTCTCGGGCTGGTAATTGGGGCTGCCAAGGGGTTCCCCGGCCAGAATGACGCCGAAATCTGGCCCGGTCAGTTCCTGAGCAAAGTCGGCGAGAATCGCCTGTTGGCTGGCATCGAGGGGGTATAGACGACGGTCACCGTTGCCGTGGGCAGACTCAGAAGGGCCGCCGGTGATCGGCTGGAGCCGGTGCAGGTGGGGTTCAAGGTCGATCGGCAGGGAATAGGTTTCACCGGGGGCCGGGATCAGAGGTTCCCGCAGGGGCAGATTGAGGTGAACAGGGCCGGGAATGCTGCGCCCGCTGGAGCCGCTGGCCCAGCGAGTGGCGAGGTCGAGGCAGCGGATGAGGTAAGGGAATCCGTGGTCACTAGGGATGGCCATTTCGTGAAACCACCGCACCTGCCGCCCATAAAGATGAAGCTGGTCGATCGCTTGGCCAGCACCGCAGTCGCGGGCTTCGGGCGGGCGATCGGCCGTCAGGATCAGCAGGGGAACCTCACTGAGTGACGCTTCGATGACGGCGGGCAGGAAGTTGGCGGCGGCCGTCCCGCTGGTGCAGAGCAAGGCAACCGGTCGCTGCGTGGCGCGGGCTAAACCGAGGGCAAAAAAGGCGGCGGTGCGCTCATCGAGGACGGATGTCGCCCGGATCTTTGGGTGGGTTCCCAAGCCGAGAGCCCACGGGGCACTGCGAGTTCCAGGACAGATCACCGCGTCGCGGATGCCCAGGCGGGATAATGCCTCGGACGCGACGCAGCCCCAGGCGAGATTCAAGTTCGAGTCGGAGATGGGGTGATTTTCCATGCTGGCGTGCTCAGCGGGGGCTGCTGGCCTTGAGTTTAGCGAAAAGTCGATCAATTTTGATAATGGTTTGAATGAGAAACGCTTTTTGTAGCAGTGTCGATAATGGAGATGATGACGAGTCGAAAAATGGGTGGGAAAAGTGCTGATGGCCAGAGAGATACGCACTGGCAATGACGATTTATTACTCGATTTTTACGGTGAAAGGCGCTCAATCACCCAGGAAGGTTTCTCAGCTCGAGCGGGATTGGGCTTCCGGTGGACGTTATTTTCGGCATCTTCGCCGTTTCCGTTGTCGGTGGCGTGGTGGTCGAGGCGATAGCGAAAGCGGTCGTGGAGGCGGTTCTGGCGGCCCTGCCAAAACTCGAATTCGGTGGGGACGATGCGGATCCCGCCCCAAAAATCGGGAAGGGGGATCTCACCGTGAGAGAATTTCTGTTTCATCTCCTCCAGTTTCATCTCCAGGAGGCCGCGGTTGGTAATGACCTTGCTCTGCTGAGAGACCCAGGCCCCGAGGCGGCTGCCGGAGGGGCGCGACAGGAAGTAGCGGAGGCTTTCGGCGGTCGAGACGCGCTCGGTGCGGCCTCGGAGCTTCACCTGGCGCTCCAGGGGCAACCAGGCGAAGAGGGCCGCGGCGTGGGGATTGGCGGCAAGCTCAAGGGCCTTCTGGCTCTCGTAGTTGGTGTAAAAAACAAAACCCCGGTGGTCGTAGGCTTTAAGCAGGACGGTGCGGGCGTTGGGGCAACCTTGGGAATCGACGGTGGCCAGGGTCATGGCGTTGGGCTCGATGAGCTGGGCGGACTGGGCTTGCTCGAACCAGAGCCGAAATTGTGAGACCGGGTCGGCATGGAGGTCTGCGCGGTCGAGTCCCGCGAGGGTGTAGTCGCGGCGAAGGTCAGCGGGGTCGGTGGTCATAGAAGACGTGTCGGGGTTTTGGGGCTGATCAGCGAAGCAAGCAAGACCAGCGTTGACGGTTCTGATTGGCGTCTGGATGATCGGGGATGAGTGATGGTCGTTGGTTGGAAATATGACAATGGTGGCGCCAGCATTACGTTTTTCCGGGGTGAGTTTTGCGTATCCGGGGGGGAGGTTGGCACTGGACGGGGTGTCTTTTTCCGTGGGCGTAGGCCAGCGGGTGAGTGTCGTTGGACCTAATGGCGGCGGAAAATCCACTTTGGTCAAGCTGGCGTTGGGATTGTTGCGTCCGGATCGTGGGCTGGTGGAGGTCTGTGGCCACGCGCCGCACGTGGCTTGTCGCCGCGTGGGGTATCTTCCGCAGGGGATGGCTCTGCCGCTGATGCCGGCGACGGCGATGGATGTCGTGCGGATGGGGCTGATCGGGCACCGAGAGTGCCCGAAGTCGGCGGTGGCGGAGGCGCTGGAAAGGGTGCAGGCGGGGGAGCTGGCCCGTCGGCCTTTCGCCGAGCTTTCCGGAGGGCAGCGCCAGCGGGTGCTGCTGGCTCGGGCGCTGGTGGGGCGTCCGAGCCTCCTGTTCCTGGATGAGCCGGTCGCCCATCTCGACCCGGAGGCGGCAGGGCGGTTCCGGTTGCTGATGCGGAACCTGCCGTTGGAGTTGACGGTGGTGACAGTGACCCATGACCTGACGTATCTGGAGGCCGAAGCGGACTTTGCCCTGTGCGTTA
>DAIQNO010000318.1:0-3189 GCA_036788355.1 Opitutales bacterium
CAAGGCCGGGGCGTGGGCGCCCAGGGCTGTCAGCGAAACCAGCGGTGAACCCACAGTCACGCGGTTTTCAGCCGTGAGTGGCATCAGGGGGGTGAAAGTTGGGGAATCGGGGATGGCCATCGAAGCAGCAGGATCACTGAAGTTGGCCTAAAAATCAAAGCCTGTCTGTAGCGGGTCGATTTCCGTTTCCGCCGTGCCTTTACCCTTCTTTGGCCCCGGATCGGTTGCAACCTTCGCCGCCGCTTTGGCGGGTCGGTTTTTCCGCGCCTCGCGCTTTTCCGCCGCTGCCTGGCGCCGCCGGGCCTCGCGCTCGGCAGCCGCCTCGGCACGCTCCTTGGCCTGGCGGAAGAAAGCCAATTCCGCCTCCAGTTCCGCAACCACCGCTTCCATCAACTCCACCTCCCCCGTGTAAGCCCGTTGCAGCTCCCGCTTCTTCACGGTCAACGCCTCCGGTGGCAGCTTGGTAAACTCCCAAGCTGGGTCGCGCTTGGCTTCCCGCATGGCGGCCTGCAAGGGCTTCAACAGCTCCTGGTGGTAGTCCGCCCAGGTGTTGAGTTGGGCTAAATCGAGACTGACCGACAGCCCGGTTTCGTCCGCATCGCAGATCGCCTCCAAAGCCCGAAGCTGCTCATAATCCTGGCTCTCGTAGGCGGCCTGGAGCTTCTGCCACCGCGTGTCGCCATCGACCATCACCGCCGAGCGGACATCGGGGTGGAGGCGCCGCGCCAACCGCCGATAAAGTGCCTTCAGGTCACCGATAAACGTCGGGCGTTCCCCTGCTTTGGCCTCCGGTCTGCCGTCGCGATGGCCGTCACGGAAAGAATCCGGCCCGTGGCGTCGCCGCTCCTCCCGGTTGGGCTTCCGACCCCCAAAGCCACCCTCTGATGCGTCTTCGGCGTCATCCCGGCGGGTCTTGCGACCACCGGAATGTCGTTCTTGGAAGGCTTGAAACCAATCCGCCCTCACGTCAGCCAAAATCACGGCCGGGTCGCGTCCGTCGAGCGCCGCGAATTGCTTAATTTTCTCCCATAAGTCACCGCGGACGGTCGCCCAGACCTCCCGCGCGGCTGCCATCCACGGCTCATCGGACCCCTCAAGATCGTCATCCCCCGGATAGTCGCTATCGGCATCGGTCTCGGCGGCCTTAGGGTCGCGATCGTAGCGCGGATCCCAGAAGTCGGGGTCTTCACGGTGCCGACGGGTGTATTCATAGACCTCGTCCATCGGCACGTTCTCATACATGACGGCACTCCGCATCATGCTGATCCAACTCCCCAACCGGGACGCCTCGGCTTCGCACTCGCGAATCCGGCTCAACTCTGCCCCGAAATGCTGCGCCATCCACTGCTGAAAGGCGGGCCGATCGACCTGCTCAAAACCCGCCAGAATCGCCTGGCGCTCCGCCAGATCCTTGCGGATGCGCTTACACCTCGCCAGTGCCTTCCGGATAAACGGGCGCTGATCCAGCACCACCAGCGCCGTCTCGGGCGTCCGAGCGGCCCTTTTCCCTGCCTTAACCACCCGAGAGTTGCCCGTGGGTGCTGGTTTCGCCCCACCGGGTAAGGGGCGCTGCGCTGAATTCGATGGACGACCTTTCCTCTTCACGGGTGGGCTGGGTGGCAAAATGCAAGGTGTTAGGAAAATGAAATCGGAACCCCTCGGTCAACCTCGGATCCAAAACGAGGGCGGCGAGCCGCAGTTTTCAGTGAAGCCTCAAGAGCCCGTCAACCCAGTGCATCCGGAATACCGAGTCCACAAAAATCGGGCCAAGCTCGCTCCGCGTTCCACCCCCGCTTTAGCGGCCATAGGCGGCTGCGGTTGCCCGGGCCACCTCGCTCCAGGCGGGAACGCTCACCCCCGCGTCCGCAGTCGGGTCAACCGCCAGGCGGCACAACCCCTCTGGGCCTCCGGCTATCTCGGCCATCGCGGACTGCCACGCTGCGACAGAGCGCTCGGGCACCACTCGACCGAAGCCCGCTGCCGCCAAGTCCAGGGCGTGCGGCGACGCACTGGCCAGAAACGGCAGCCCGTAGCTGGCCGCCAGCACCAGACCGCCCGACGTCAGCGACTGGGCGAAGGGCGCGCACAACGCGTCCGCCGCTGACAACAAAGCCGCCACCTCGCCATCCAGCACCCGACCCAGGCGACATTCTACACCGCCCAGCTTCGCGGACCGCGCCGCCAGTTCCGCGCCGTAGGCGGGGTCGCGAGCCTCCCCGGCGATTACCAGCCGACTCTCGGGAAACCGCACCCGGTGGCCTTCCCAGGCCTCCAAGAGCAACTCCAGCCCCTTATACGGTCGGACGAAGCCAAAGGCCAGCCAGACCTGCTCCCCCGCCGACCAGCCCAGCTGCGCCCGCGCCGCCTCACGCGGCGGCGGCTCACCATAAAAGCTCCGCAGCTCCCCGTGCGGGATGACCGTCAGCGCCGCCCGCTGTTTCTCGCCCGACTGAGCACTGTCACTACGGTCGCCACTTTCCGGCTCCATGCCCAGGCCCCAGGCCACGCGCACCGGGCCCAGACGCCAAGCCTCGGCCACCGCGGCAGCGATGCGCGGAGAGTGAACCAGCCGCGCGTGCGCCACCCGACAAATCTGGCGGGCCACCCAGCGATCAAACTCCGGCAACCGACTCTCGTGCCCCTGCAAGTTGTGGATCGTCCACACCAGTCGCCGACCAGTCAACCGCACCAACCACAGGTCCAGCAACAGCTTAAAGCCAAAGAAACGCCGCTGCCAGGCGGTCTTACCACGCTGTAAAAAGGGCTCCGGCCAGTGCAAGTGGACAACCCGAGCCTCCCGGTGCGTCCAGCACTGCCGAAAAACCGGCAGCACCCGCCGATAACCCACTGGAAAAACCACCCGCCAGCCCTCCGCCTCGAGTCCCCTCGCCAGCAGCTCCTGATACGGGTTCCCATCCCGATAATCCGGCAACATCAACACCTCACGAGAGGCAAGCCCCTGCTGAACCCGGTCGCCCTCCGGCACTTCGTTGGTTATCGCGTCCAGCATCACCCCTACCAACCACGCCCCCCCCCGCCGAGCAACCCCATTCCCAGGGAATCGAGGCCCGGTAAGACCTTCCGGGGCATGCCTACACCCCCCACCCCAGTAACCTGCCGCCTACCCCAAGATATCCTCGGAGATTTCGGGATACAGCGGGAAGCGGTGGAGGAGGTCTTGCACCTGGC
>DAIQNO010000319.1:0-1415 GCA_036788355.1 Opitutales bacterium
TTGCACCTTGAAACACGTCGATCTTGGGCTTGTCTCCGACACGACCTTGGATTTTGCTGTAAAGGCAGAGGATGGCGACGTTTTCTTACCTTGGGACGGCTGGGGGGCAGCGGATCACGGGCTCTCTGGAGGCCGCCGATCGCCGTGCCGCGACGCGCAGGCTGACGGCGCGGGGCATCCAGGTAATGTCCCTGGCCCCGGACAGCGGAAAAGCCGCCCCACGCACGGGCAACGCCGCTTCGAGCAACACCAGAGCCCCAACTGGCGGCAACCTCGGGGAGCACGCTGCGGCGGGGGCCGGAAAATCGGCGAAGAAAGCCGATAGTCGGTCTCGCCCGGTGCCTGGCCCCGCCGCGCTGGCCTCGGCCCGCCGAGGCCGCTCTGAGGCCGCGTCGCTGGCCCTGGAGGTCAAGCCGACGCCTACCGCCGCTACCTCCCGGCCAGGTCTTTTCCGCCGCGCCAAGACCGGCACCGCCGTTTCCCTGCCATTTTTCCGAAAACTGCACCAGCTCCACGCCAACGGCATGTCGGCGGGAGACGCGCTGCACCTGATGGCCCAGCGGATGAGTGAGCCGGGCCTCCGCGCCGTCTCTGAGCGCACCTACCGCGACCTTTCTGAGGGGCGCACCCTGGCCACCTCCATGCGCGGCCAGCCGACCGTCTTTACCGACACCCAGAGCCACCTGATCGAGGCCGGTGAAGCCACTGGTAACCTCACGCCCATCCTCCTGAACCTGATTTCGTCCTTGGAGGCCAGCGCGGCCCTGCAAAAAAAAGTGCGCGGGGCGATGGCCTACCCAGCGTTTTTGAGCTTTTTCGCTTTCATGGTGGTGGCGGTTTTTCTGTTCTACCTGCTGCCGATGATCCAGCGGATGATGCTGCAACTGGGTGGCGAGCTGAACCTCCCGGTCCGCATCCTGATCGGCTTTTCCCAATTTGCCTTTACCCAGGGGCCCTTTCTGGCCGGTGGTCTCATCATCGTGGCCATTGCGCTGATCCGCTGGCGCCAGACGCCCCGCGGACGCCAGCAGACCGACATCTGGCTCCTGCGGCTGCCGCTGGTCGGGGCCATCATCCGCCACAGTGAAGTCAACCGCATGGCCAACGTCCTGCAGATCCTCCTCGGCAACGGCGTCAATACCACCGAAAGCCTCCGGCTGGGGGCCGCCGTCCTCAACAACACCGTTTACCACGACCGCTTTCAGGCTGCCCGCACCCTAATCAACGACGGCGCTCCCTACTCCTCCGCGATGCAGCGTTACGGCCTGCTCGATCCGATGGACATCGACATCGTCGGAATCGGGGAAAATACCGGTAACCTCGCAGTCAGTTTTGCCGAAATCGAGCGCACCCACGGGGAGGCCCTGCAAAGCCGCCTGGCCCTGGCGACCAACCTGATGGCCGGCCTTGCTCTC
>DAIQNO010000319.1:1425-3165 GCA_036788355.1 Opitutales bacterium
ACGCCGCCGTTTCTCCGGATCGGCTACCCCGAGGCTGCGGCGGGGCCGATTTTCCGGCGCCGCTTAGCCCGCTTTTCGTCCGGCTTTGCCGGGTGCCTTCCCCTTTTTGGAGGGCTGCCCGGAGAGCGGGAAAATGGGATACTTCAGCCGGGCACTGGCAATCCGCTCAACCTGCAAGGCCACGCTGAAATCCGTGACCATGAACCGCAGAAAGTCACCCTTCGACACCGTGAAGGCCCGCGCCTTTTCCTCAGCAACCACCTCGGAGGTCGTCTGCGAGTTCTGCAACAGCGAAATCTCTCCGAAAAAGTCCCCGCGACGCAGCTTGGCAATCACCTTGCGCTTCTGGCGGACGGCAAAGACCCCCTGATAAATAATGTAGAAAAAGCGGTTATCGAAACCGAAAGGGAGCACCACTGAGCCGTCTGGGTATTCATTCACCACGCACAACTTGGCGAAGCGCTGCACCGTTTCGGGGTTCCAGTGGCGGCTTAGCTTAATCTCTTTCAGCAGACCCTCTTTCTGCATGATCTCCTGAATCCGTTGGCGCCCGACGCGCACAATCACTTCTTGGTAGAAGAACTCTCCATCAATAAACACGATGCAAGTCCGCCGCGTTGCCCGGATCTGATACTCCAGCGGTCGGGATTCAATCAACTCGTCCTCGCCGAAAGCCTCCGCTGCATTGATGGAGCGGATCACTGAAATGCGACCCGTGCGGGTGACCTGCTCCTGGCTGACATTGCCAAAAAGCACCACCGGATAATGAGCCAAGGTGTTGCCGACTTCGTAAATAATATCGTTGGCTTCGTAGATCTTAAATTGAGCGCGACTAGCCAGCAGTTGAATCGTATCCGGAGTGATCTTCTGGGAGAAGGGCATCGCTGCAATCAAGTCGATAATCACTTCGCGAGTCACATCAGCCTCCGAGAGGGCCTGCTCTTGAAAACTGTTATCCAGCGGGCCCTTATCGCGACGACTAAAGAGCACTGAAAAAGCCCGGATAAAGAGCTTGCTAAAGCCAACCCCCAGGATGACGACCACCAGCGTCGCGATAATCCCCAAGCTGACCCACGAACTGACCTCGGTGGTTTCCTCACCGCGCAAAATATCGCCGATCGGTCCCACCCCGACGGACTGGTAAAGCAGAAATCCGCAGACCCCCATCCAACTCAGTGAATAGAGCGTTTCTACGAAAGCGGCCTTGGCGTTGCCGAGGTGCAGATTCCGCTTCAGGCGCCCGGAAGCCCCGGTGCGGGCGTCCAAAATGAACTCCGTGGCCACCGATCGCTGAGGCCCGCGGAAGACCGCCTGGATAAAACGAGAAACCGGCCCGTGCTTTAACGGCGCCAGCGTGTAGAATAAACCGAGATAAGCCGCCAAGGAAGCATCCGGCAGCAGCCAGATCACCGCCCCGGCAAAGAGGAACATCGGTGCCACCTCGACCTGGGCCATCCCCGTCTCACAACTGCGACCCCCCATCACCGCATCTCGGCTATTAAAATCGAAGTGCGGAAAAAGCGTGGCCAAGTTTAATGACGGCCGGAAAATCTCGCACTCAAAGGCCGTCATCACCCCCGCCGCCAGGAACTTACCGATGCTCAAGCAGGCGCAGATAAAGACCCACCCCACCACCAGCAGCGTCAGCAGAAAAACGGGATCCTCGGGCAGGGCGAGTTGGATGCGAAACAACGAGAGAAAACCGAAAAGAATGACCAGCAGCGAAAAGCCATGCGCCAG
>DAIQNO010000320.1:0-3158 GCA_036788355.1 Opitutales bacterium
ATCGGGTGTGATTAAAACTGCGGGGTGGCGGGGTCAACTTCGCACTCTTCGCTGGGAGCACCGGCACCCTCGCCGGTCCGATTAACGTGGAGTTTCCGACGGGGACTTCGGTGCTCCCAGGGGCGTCGCTTCCAGAGGGCTCGCTCTCTCTCCGCCGTTCTTTTTTGACGACCCGCCGGAAAGCACCGAAGTTGAAGGAATGGTGACCCCCTCCGACGGTTTCGACGACATTGATAGTGCCTTGGCCGATATTGCCGCTGGGCGGCTGGTCATCGTGACCGACGACGAGCGGCGCGAAAACGAGGGCGACCTGGTCATGGCTGCCACGCGAGCCACCCCGGAAACCGTCAATGTGATGATCCGCCAAGCCGGGGGCCTCATCTGCGCCCCGACCGTCGCCCACCAGCTCCAACGCCTCGGCATTCAGCGGATGGTCGCGGAAAACCGCGAAAGCCACGGCACAGACTTTACCGTCAGTGTGGACGCCGCCGAGGGCATCACCACCGGGATCAGTGCCTACGACCGGTGCCACACCCTGCGGATCCTCGGCGACCCAAGCTCCCGGCCCGAAATGCTGGTCGCCCCAGGCCACGTTTTCCCCCTCCAGGCCAAGCCCGGCGGCGTGCTCCAACGCGCTGGCCACACCGAGGCCGCCGTCGATCTAGCCCTCCTGGCCGGCCTGCCGCCGACTGGCGTGATCTGCGAGATCCTCAACGACGACGGCTCCATGGCCCGCCTGCCTGAACTGCGGGAGTTTAAGCGCAAGCACGGCTTCAAGCTCATCAGCATTGCCCAGCTCATCGCCTACCGCCACCAACGTGACCGCCTCGTTGAGCCTCTTGGAACACAACCCTTCCCCACCGCCCACGGAACCTTCACCCTGCACCTCTTTCGCTCCACGATGGACGGGCGCATCCACGCCGCCGTCAGCCTAGGCACCCTCGGCCCAGGGCCCACCCTCGTCCGCGTGCAAAGCCAGAATCTCCTCACTGAAGTCCTCGCGGGAGCCGATGGCCAGGGCGTGGTGGCCGTTGAACGATCTCTCCAGCGGATTGCCACCGACGGGCGCGGCGTCGTGCTCTACATTGCCCAAGCCAACCACGGCCTCCACCTCCCCCAATCCCTGCGCGACACCCGCGAACTCTCCCACCACCGGCCCCCAGAACCCCGCCCCACGCCGACCGAGCCCATCCTCGCCGGCCCAATGGACCAGCGCGACTATGGCATCGGCGCCCAGATCCTCGCCGCCCTCGGCCTGCGCCGCATCCGCCTCCTCTCCGCCAGCCGCCGCCGCCTCGCTGGACTCGAAGGCTACGGCCTCGAAATCGTCGGCACCGAAACCCTCTAAAATCGTTCCGCCGCCGAACAAGAGAAGCCATTTTCTCCAACTTTCGACCGACCGCGATTGACAACTGGCCCTCTTTCCCAACGAAATCCCGCCTGCCACCAAGATCGCTCCCATGCTCGACCGAAAACAATACTTCATCCGAGAACATGTCGGATTTATGAAACTGACGGATGTTTATGACATCCTCGACCCCGAGACCAACACCAAGATCGGCCAAGCCCGCGAAGAGGTCGGCACCTTGGTCAAAATCCTCCGGCTGCTGGTCAGTAAGGCCCTGATGCCCACCCGCATCGCCGTTTACGAGGGGAGCGACGAAAAGCCCACCAAACTGGTTTTTTCCCTGCGGCGCGGCGTGTCTCTGTTCCGATCGAAGGTCGATGTCACCGACGCCGCCGGGGTGTCCCTGGGCTATCTTCAGTCAAAAGCACTGTCGATAGGCGGTGCCTTCCGCGTCTTTACTGCCGATGGCAGCGAGGTGGCCCTAGTCAAGGGCGACTGGAAGGGCTGGGACTTCAAGTTCCTCAGCGGCACCACCGAACTCGGCCTGGTAACCAAAAAGTGGGCCGGATTCGGCAAAGAGCTGTTTACCACGGCTGACAACTACCTGATCAGCATCCACGGCTCGCCCGACCCCACCATCAACCTCCTCCTGATTGCGTCGGGCCTGGCGATTGACACCGTTTTCAAAGAAAAGTCCTAGCACCAGCGTGCCCCCGTGTCCCCTTGGCGGTGGCTCAACCTCCACCGCCTGGCTATAGCCCCAACTGCCGTCACCCAGCCGCCGATTTTGCCCCGTTTCGACCTCATCTGGCGAAGTGCCGGAGCCCCTCGGGAAGCTAGTAGAGGTAACCCAGGTGGGACATCCCCACCTAGCCCAGAAACCCGGAAAAAAATGGCCCTAGACCAAAAATAAGTGATGATTTTCGCCACGATGCTGCTATAACCAACGCTACGAACACGCAGCATCGAGTTTACGTCCAAAGCCGGGGGGAAAAAACCTCCGGCTTCTTTGTGCCAGGGCACAAGGGACTCGGTGAATCGGGTGCTCGGATGGGGCCTCTGCCTGTCTTTGCGGACGGCGGTAACTGGGCCGGCTTGAATCAGGAACTTTTGATTAATTATCCCAACCAGGGATAGATCGCAATACTGTTTCCCTTCGACCGTGTCGGAATCGTCTCCCGGCGAGCGTCCCACCCTTGCATCACTGCGCCTTCGTGCCACGTCCAGTTAGCCTAAAAACATCCATGCAACCGATTCCCTTCTCCACTGCTTCATTCACGGCCCAAGGCCCAGCAATGACCGAGGTGCGCCTCAGCCCCCTTCACGGCTATGGCGTCTTTGCGACGAGCTTTATCCCCAAGGGTGCCATCTGGTGGCGAGCCTCCCGGGATCAAGTCCTTCTGATTAACGAAACCCAGTGGCGCACCCTGGCCGCGAGCAGCCTCAACGAGCGCCTGCGCGACTTCATCGACTTCGTCCGGATGTATGGCTACTTCAGTGCGAGGCTCGAAAGCGTGATCATCTGCATGGACAACGCCCGCTACGTCAACCACTCCCCGCTGCCCAACTCCGGAGCACCCGACCACGGCGACCCGCTCTGCTCCATCGCCCTCAAGGACATCTTCCCAGGGGACGAAATTACCGAGGACTACAGCGGTTACGACGTGTGCCCGTGGCTGAACGACCTCTCCTGGAGCGGCTTTGCCGACCTGGAGGCCGCGCAAGCCCTCCGCTCAGTGGGTTAACCCCAGCCCTCTACAACAGCGAGATTGGGGGGCTTCGTGCCCCCCTTTTTGCGCCAATTCGCATC
>DAIQNO010000321.1:0-3155 GCA_036788355.1 Opitutales bacterium
CCAGCGGCTGCTCGACGGTCGCCCGTATCTCACCTTTTTCGCCTAAGCCCACCTACCGCCGCCGTCTTGTGAACGCGACAACTTCAGCTCCCTTGAGCCGCCTGGCCATCCATAGCATCACGCTAAAGTCGTGGGACTTAGCGACGCTCTGCGCGAAGCTGCCGGGTGCGGGGGTGCGGGGGATCGGTCTGTGGCGGCAGTGGCTGGAAGGCCGACCGCTGGCGGAGTCGCGTCTGCTCTTGGACGATGCGGGGGTGCAGGCGGTTTCTCTGGTGCGCGGCGGCTTTTTCGTGGCCGCGACGGAGGCTGGTCGTCAGCGGTCGCTAGATGATAACCGCTGGGCGATCGAGCAGGCGGTGGCTGTAGGGGCACCGCAGATTGTCCTGGTCTGCGGCGCCGACCCAGGGGTGCCGCTGCCCGAGGCCCGGCGCCAGATTGAGGAGGGTCTGGCGGAGCTGTCGGTCGAGGCGGCGGCGGCAGGCGTGCGGCTGGCCATCGAGCCGCTGCACCCGATGTATGCGGACTGCCGCAGTGCCATCAACACGCTGGGGCAGTGCAACGACTTGATCGACCGCATCGACCACCCGGCCCTGGGCATCGCCCTGGATGCCTATCATGTCTGGTGGGATCCGCAGCTTTTCCACGAGATTGCCCGTGCGGGTCAGCGGATCATCGGCTTTCACGTCTGCGACTGGTTAACCCCGACGACCGATCTCCTCAATGACCGGGGGTTGATGGGCGAGGGGTGCATCGATCTGCGGGCTCTGCGGGTGGCCGTCGAAGCCACCGGCTTCCGCGACTGGGTGGAGGTCGAAATCTTTTCCAACCGCCACTGGGCGCGTCCGACCGAGGTCTTTTTGGCCGAAATCGTCACCGCCTATCAGCAGCATGTCTAGTGAGGGTAGACACAACAAGGTAGTTGCACAGAACAACCACGTGGGGCGGTCGCGGTGGCGCAACTTCGCTCTAGCGACGGTTGAGTGGCGCGCAGCGGGTTTTTTCCAAGAACCCAGTCCGTTGGGTAGGCAAAAATTCCAACAAGGTAATATATTTTATCGAGACAGTTTTCTTTAATCGTTAATCGGCAGAGTTTTTATGAAAATTCATCGAGTCGGGGTCATTATGAATGGCGTCACGGGGCGCATGGGCACTAACCAGCACCTGGTGCGGTCGATTGACGCCATCATTAAGCAAGGCGGGGTGAAGATCAGCCCCACGGAAGTGATTATGCCCGAGGCGGTGCTGGTCGGGCGCAACGAAGTGAAGCTGAAGGAGCTGACGGAGCGCACCAGCGTGAAACGCTACACGACCGACCTCGATGCGGTGATGGGTGATCCACAATACAGCATCTATTTTGACGCGCAGAGCACGCTCCGCCGTTTTGAGGCCGTGAAACAGGCGGCAGCCGCCGGTAAGCATGTTTATTGCGAGAAACCGACGGCCATCAAGACGGCGGACGCCTACGAGCTTTACCAGGTGTGCCAGCGGGCCGGGGTCAAGAACGGCGTCGTGCAGGATAAGTTGTGGCTGCCGGGCCTGGTGAAGCTCAAGCGGCTGCGCGACAACGGCTTTTTTGGCGAAATCCTGTCCGTGCGGGGTGAATTTGGCTACTGGGTCTTCGAGGGACATTCTATCCCGCCCCAACGCCCATCCTGGAACTACCGCCAGGAGGACGGTGGCGGCATCGTGGTCGATATGCTCTGCCACTGGCGCTACGTGCTCGATCACCTTTTTGGCCCGGTGCGCAGCGTTTCCTGTCTCGCCGCAACCCACATTCCGGAGCGCATCGACGAAGCGGGCCGTCCTTACAGCTGCACGGCCGATGACTCCGCCTACGCGACCTTCTGCCTCGATAACGGGGTGGTCTGCCACTTTAACTCCTCCTGGAACGTCCGGGTGCGTCGCGACGACCTCCTGACGCTGCAAGTCGATGGCACCAAGGGCAGCGCAGTGGCCGGCCTGCGCGACGTCTGGACGCAACACTACGGCACCACGCCGCGCCCCACCTGGAACCCCGACATCCCCCAGCCGATCAACTTTTTCGAGGGCTGGCAGAAGGTGCCGGAGCAGGAGACCTACGACAACGCCTTCAAGGTGCAGTGGGAGCTGTTTCTGCGTCACGTAGTGCTCGATGAGCCGTTCCCTTACACCCTGCTGGAGGGTGCCAAGGGCGTCCAACTGGCCGAAATCGGACTGCAAAGCTCCGCCGAGCGCCGCTGGATCGACCTGCCCGAACTGAGGGCTTAGAACCTCAGTCGATGATCACCCGTTGGAATGTCGCCCCTGAAAATTTTTCGACCACCGCAGCCATGACCGATAACTCTGCCCTGTCAGCTTCCGGCCACCAGACGCGCCCGGTGGCCCTCGTCACCGGAGGCTCTCGCGGGATTGGCCTGGGTTGTGCCTTGCACCTGGCGCGGTCGGGTTTTGACGTGGCGATCAACGGCGTGCGTGAGGAGTCCGCAGTTGGGGAGGCTCTCGCGGCCATCCAGGCGGAGGGAGTATCGGTAGCCTACGCGCGGGGCGATGTCGGCTCGGCAGCCGGTCGAGAAGCGATCCTCTCAGCAGTTCGGGCAGCTTTCGGGCGGCTCCACGTCCTGGTGAACAACGCAGGCGTGGCCCCCAAGGAGCGTCGCGACCTGCTGGAAGCGACCGAGGAGAGCTTTGACTACGTCGTCGGCACCAACCTCAAGGGGCCGTATTTCCTGACCCAAGCCGTCGCGCAATGGATGATCGCTCAGCAGGCCCAGTCGGGCACCGCGCAGACGGCTGAGCTGCCCTTGGCGGTCGGCACCGCGCCCTCCAGCGGGCGTTTCGCGATCATTAACGTGGGGTCGATCTCGGCCACCGTTGCCTCGGTCAACCGCGGTGAGTATTGCGTCGCCAAGGCGGGCATTGCGATGATGACGACCCTCTTTGCCGCCCGCCTCGGGCAATACCACATCCCGGTTTACGAAGTGCGCCCGGGCGTCACTAAAACCGACATGACCGCTGGCGTGGCCGAAAAATACGACCGCCTGATCGCCGAGGGCCTCTGCGTTACGCCGCGCTGGGGCTTTCCGGACGATGTCGGTCGAGCCGTGGCGTCACTGGCTCGCGGGGACTTCCCCTATTCCACGGGCATGGTGGTGCCGGTGGATGGCGGCCTGACCTTG
>DAIQNO010000322.1:0-3145 GCA_036788355.1 Opitutales bacterium
AAAGTTCCACAAGCCCTGAAAGGGCGACAGAACCAGAGGCGAGAGAAAGATCGGCGCGGGTGAGCCTGATTGCATCGAGCAAAATTGCGGGATGATTGAGCCAACGGGGTGTCGTCCCTTCAGGACTTTGGTGGTATCACGACCCGTGTTCCCAGGGTTGCGCTCCTGCGTCGCTCCACCCCGGGCTATCACCTTTCGCCCCGTTGGGGCTGGTTAAGAGGAGTTCGTCGTTGGTTGGATGTCGGCCTCTATGGGAACTCCTGAGAAGGAGCCCGTTGGGGCTGGTTAAGAGGAGTTCGTCGTTGGTTGCGGCCTCGACTTCGAGTGGGGCTATCACCTTTCACCCCGTTTGGGGCTCGTTGACTTGGCAAGTTGGGCTACGAGTTTAACTCGCAGGACACTCGTTCCCTTGCGGTGGCTACATTCTTTCGACGGGTTGGAGGTTGAGGAGGCGGAGGCCGGTTTCGAGGGTGGCGAGGGTGCGGGCGCAAAGGAGGAGGCGGCGGGCGCGCACCGGGGCCTCGGGCACCATGACGTGGTCGGCAGTGTAGAAGGTGCTGAACTGGCCGGCCAGCTCGTAGAGGTAGGTGCAGAGGAAGTGCGGGCGCAGGTCGGCGAGGGCCTGGCGCAGGGCACCGGGCCAGGCGATCAGCTTGCGGGCCAGGGCGAGCTCACCGGCGGTTTCAGGCGGGGTGGCGGCGGCAAAATGGGCCTCATCAGTCGGGAGGGCTTCCGTTTTGCGGAAGATGGAGTGGATGCGGGCCCCGGCGTAGAGCAGGTAGGGAGCAGTGTTGCCTTCAAAGCTGAGGAGTTTTTCCCAACTAAAAACGTAGTCTTGGGTGCGATTGCTGGAAAGGTCGGCATATTTCAGGGCTCCGAGGCCCACCGCTTCGGCCACGCTGGCCTGCTCCGCCGGGCTGAGGGTGGGGTTCTTTTCGGCGACGACGGCCAGGGCCCGGCTGCGAGCCTCCGCCAGCAGCTCGGCCAGCTTCACGCTTTCGCCAGAGCGGGTTTTGATCGGGCGCTTATCCTCGCCGAGAATCTTGCCGAACATGACGTGCCGGAGCTTCGGCAGGCGGTAACCGGCGGCGGAGAACCACTTCTGGGTGGTCAGAAAAAGTTGCTCAAAGTGATCCTGCTGGCGGTCGTCGGTCACGTAAACGACCTCATCGGCGTGGAAATGCTCGACGCGGTAGAGCACGGTGGCGAGGTCGGTGGAAGCGTAGTTGCTCGCGCCGTCTTGCTTGCGGACGGTGAAGGGGTTGGGCCGGTCGTTATCGCGGGCAAAACGCGGGACTTCGTCGTGCCAGACCACTAGGGCCCCCTGGGATTCTTCGGCAAGGCCCACGGCCTGCAGCTCACGATAGACGCGCTCGACCTGGTCGCGGTAGAAAGACTCGCCCAGCGTGACGGTGTTCTGGATGCCCAACTGCGCGTAAATCTCGGCAAAGCTGGCAGCGGAAATGCCCACGATGCACTCCCAGAGGGCGGTGTTGGTGGGGTCTCCCTGTTGCAAGGCGGCCAGCTCGCCCCGGGAGACCTCGCGAGCCGTCGGGTCAAGGCCCTCCTGGGCGGTGCCGTCCTTGTAGAGACGCTCGATCTCCGCCAGGGCTGCGGTTCCGCCATCGGCGGTGACCCTGGCGGCGAGTGCCTCGGCGGTGACCCCTTCACGCTTAATCTGGGCGATCAGGGTGCCGAAGTTGGTGCCCCAGTCGCCGAGATGGTTATCGCGGATGACGTGGGCGCCGGAGAACTCGACGAGGCGGGAAACGGCCTCCCCGATGACCATCGGGCGCAGGTGGCCGATGTGCATCTGCTTGGCGGTGTTGGGGCTCGGGTAGTCCACCACCACCGTCCGCTGGGGCTCCAAGGCGAAGCCGGCCCGGTAGTCCGGTTCCCCGGCGTAACGGTGGAGCCAGGCCAGCATCGCCGCCGGGCGCAAGGCGAAGTTGAGGAAGCCCGGCCCCGCGAGGCTCAGCTCGACCTCGCTCAAAACGGGTGAAGTCTGCTGCCGGGATTGGAGGGCAGCCAAGAGCTGGCCCCCGAGGGCTCGCGGATTGGCGCCGAGCTGCTTAGCGAGGGCGAGGACGCCGTTGGCCTGGAAGTCGCCAAACTTGGGGTTCGCCGCGGGCAGCACGTCGGCCACCCAGCCGCCCTGAAAGTCGGGCAATTCAGCGGCAGTGGCGGCAACCTCAGCCGTCAGGGCGGCGGCCCAGTCAAAAGGGATAGTCATCCCGCAGAGTTCACGCGCTCAGGTGGGCACCGGTCAAGGGACTTCTCAGCGGCCATCACGTCGGCCAGAATCCTGCGGGGTTCTGCGGTGATGATTGCGGCACCCACACTAGGGCGAGCGACGCGGTCGCCACGGCCCTCGAAGCTGGGCGCGGCGACCGCGGGCCATTCTAGAGATAGAGGGCAGCCATCCGGCGCCAGGAGTGGCCGCTGTGGGCGCGCCCGTCCCAGACGTGCAGGGCCACGCGGCTGCCCTTTTCCCGCAGGAGGTGGGCGAGGTGCTCATTTTGGGCGTGAAAGGGGTCGTCGCAGCCCACCGCCAGCACCACGTCGAGTCGGCGGAGGGCTTCCAGTCGCTGCGGCTCGTGCAGCCCTGGCAGGAAATGCAGGGGCGTGTTGAAGTAGATGTCGTCGTTGTAAAAGCCGTCGAAAAGGTCGCCGAAGTGCTCCACCGGTAGGGTTAGGTCGTAGCGGCCAGAGAAGGCGGCCAGCTTGACGAAGCGTTCCGGGTGGCGGAGGGCGAGGTTGGCGGCGTGGAAGGCGCCGAGGCTGCACCCGTGGGCAATGGTCTCATGGCGCGGATTCAGACGATCCATCAGCGGGAGCACCTCGTGCAGGATGTAGCCCTCGTAGGCCAGGTGCCTCGCGATCCGCCCACTCGGATGCGCCCACCAGCAGTAAAAGCTCTCGGTATCGACGGAATCGAGGCAATAGAGCTGGAGGTGGCCGTGGTTGATCTTTTCGGCCAGCCAATCCGTCATCCGCAGATTTTCGTATTCAAAGAACCGCCCGCCCCGGGTGGGGAAAACCAGCACCCGAGCCCCGCTGTGGCCGAAAACCAGCAGTTCCATCCGCCGATCCAGCCGGGGGCTCCACCAGTGATGATACTGTCGCTGCATGGCCTTAGAGATGA
>DAIQNO010000323.1:0-3143 GCA_036788355.1 Opitutales bacterium
AGCTCTGCTGAAAGCTTTGCACCCCTACCGAGGCCCGCGTGACCCCCCCCTCGCGCAGGGCCGCGAGCTTGTCGGTTTTTACGGTGCTAGGGGCCATTTCGACCGTCCACTCACCCGGCTGCCCCCCGAGATAATCCCGCACCAGGCGGCAGACCTCCGCGAGATCCTCGGCCAGCAGCAGCGTGGGCGTGCCGCCGCCAATAAACACCGAGGTATCCGGCGCAGCCAAGGGCGCCGGGGGTGCCTTGGCCAGCTCCGCAGCGAGGGTCGCCAGGTAGGTCTTCACCTGCTCTCGGGAGGGTTGTTCCTCGTAAAACGCGCAGAAATCGCACCGCGACGCGCAAAACGGGACGTGGACGTAGAGTCCAAAGCCGGGGGTGGGCAATTCTGCTTGCGGAGGCATGGTTTTCGCGGTTGGCTTCAGGGGATGGTTAGGAATCTGCTGAAATGGTTGGGGGTGCTTGGGCTGGTCACGCTCCTGGCGGGCTGCGGCCCGACCCTGAAGAACCTGACGCCCTCGGAGGTGCCGCGCAACCCCTCCGGTATTTACACGCTCAGCGTGGCCGTCCGCTCAACCGACGGCTCAGTGCGGCGGGACAGCTTTGACCCCCGCGTCACGGTTGATGGCTTCACCCACAAGATGGTGCCGAGCGAACAAGGCCCCTACATCTACGATTACGATTTCGCGATGCCCGAAGGTCGCTCCGAAGCCCGCTACTTTTTCACCCTGGATTACCAGACCGAGCAACGCGGCTCCGTCACCTCGCGCAAAATCGCCAGCGAGACGGAGCGGCTCCGATTGCTCGACCGGGTGGCCCTGTCGCTGATCAATAGCCGCGGCCCGGTGGGTTCCTCGATCGCCGTTGTCGGCCAAGGCTTTTCGCCCCGCGACAAGGTTGTGATCGGCGGACGAGAAGCCGCCACTCAGTTCGTCTCGCCGAACGCGCTGACCTTCACCGTGCCCCCCCTCGATGAGGGCCAAGCTTATCTGGTGGCCCTTTCGGGGCCAGAAGGCACCCGCACCATCGGGGAGTTTCGCGTCGATGCCTCGCGCCTCCGGGTCTCCCCCAGTTTCGTCGAATTGGCCCAAGGGGAGCGCTCCACGCTGGCTTTTGCGCTCGACCAGCCAGCCCCGGCGGGGGGCCTCACCGTTAGCGTCCAGACCGACATTCCCCGCAGCATCATCATGCCCGTAGTGGTCATCCCGGCCGGCTCTCAATCCGTGACCATCCCCATCGAAGGTGCCCAACCGGGCAACGGCACACTGTTCATCCGAGCCCCCGGCTTCGCCGACCAGCGGATCCCCCTTCGGGTCAGCTCCCGACCCCAAAGTGGTGCCTCGGCCCGACCAACCCAAGCGACCCCACCGGCAGCCCCCACCGGCAGCCCCAACTCGCCCGGCCTCATCGAGGTCGGACCCACCGGCGGGCGCTAATCACGCCAAGCCCGCTGGCCACCCGAGCTGGCTGCCGCTGGTTTCATTACTCCCAGCGAGTCTTCACCTTGGCAGCACGGTTGGCTCCGTGATGCGCCCAAGCAGAGTCTTGGAAGGTATATTGACCAAGGGTTGGCTGATTTTTTGGAACAGCATCTCGACCGCCGTGCGCCCAATCTCGTTGAACGGCAGCAGGCTAGTGGTGATTGGCAGTCCATCCCTCCCCAGATCCTCCGAGTGGAAGCAAGCAATGCGGAGATCCTCCGGCAAGCGGAGCCCACAGCGCATCGCAGCACTCAGTAACACCGTGGCCGATTGCTGGTTGTAGCACACGGCACCGTCCGGACGGTCGGGGCTCCGCAGGTAATCTATCACCGCCTGATGAGGGAACTCTGGCCGCCGGGTATCGCCGTAACTCTCCTCAAAAATCAACCGCCGCTCCGACCGCTGGTCGGCAATAATCGCCCGCCGGTAGCCCTCCAGGCGATCCAGGCGGCTGTAGTGGCCCAGCCGCAACTTCGGGCTGTAAAGATCCACGTAGGCCACCCGCTGACACCCCGCAGCGTGCAAGTAATGCGTCAAATCCTGCGCCGCTTTACGGTCGTTCGGGTAGCAAGCATCATATTGACGCTTCACATTCAAGAAAACCGTCGGAATACCCGCCGCAATCAGGTAGTTCAGAAACTCGTTCGGCAGCGTCTTGTGATAGTTGATCAGCGCCCCATCGACCACCCGATCCCGCAGGAGCGTCGGCAAGCTGCTGGCCCCCTCGATCTGCTCCTCCGTGATCTGGTCGAGCAATAGGCGAAGATTCGGGTCGCGCTCCAAAAGCGCGTCCGTAATCCCATCGAGCATCTGGGTCAGCAGAATCCCACGACTGTGGATATTCGGCGAAATCAGCGCGAGCTGATCCGTGCGACCCAGCCGCATCGCCCGCGCCGACACGTTCCGCCGATACCCAAGTTCCCGCGCCGCCGCCTCGATCTTGGCCACCGTCGCCGGCCGAAACTTGTCCGAGCGGCCCGCATTCAAAACGTGGCTAACGGTCGAAACCGCCTGCCCACAGTGCGCAGCAATCATCTGAAGGGTGACCGCGTTCTTTGCCATAATTGAAAACTTGTAAAGGCCGAAGCCACGCGTGGCAACCCGGTTTCTGTCCAATAGATAAAAAATTGACCAGGGTGCACGAGAACGACCGGAGCACCTCGTTATTACAATATTGTAAGAACGACCACGATTACCACGATTCAACCCTCCCCTAACGAATCGAAACCCCAACCCACCAGTGCCACATCACCCAACCCCGTTTTGACCCTAAGTCGTCAACCGCCAAGCAGCACCGAAAGCAACGTGGACTTCTACACGATGGTTTGACGGAACCAACCTTAACCAGCACCCCTTGCTCAACCCGGTTTAACCAAGGCCGGCCACCCCTTCAAGCGGCAGCGGCAGTAGATCAGAGTCTTGGGGCCAAGGGTTGATCGAATAGACCCTGAATCGCCCCACCATGGTCGCTTTGCCCCTCCAACTGGCTCTGACGCCTGGGGGACGACGCAAAAACCAGGGTTCGCCAAAGTTGCCAAAAAAAACCTTGCCACCCGCCACGCGCACGCGCATCTTACCCGTTTATCGATGCTCGGTAGCTCAGCGGTAGAGCAGGTGACTGTTAATCACTTGGTCGGTGGTTCGATCCCACCCCGAGCAGCCA
>DAIQNO010000324.1:0-3142 GCA_036788355.1 Opitutales bacterium
CGTGGCGAGGTGCTCGATCGGGGAGGCTTCCGTGTTGTGTTTTAGCGTTCTCGCAGGGTCAGGGCATTGCCGAGCCAGGTGAAGGCCACCAGGACGAGGATGGCCAGACCCAACAGCCCAAAGCCGAGCTGTTTTTCTGGTGAGATTTGAGTCAGCGTCAGGCCAACGACGATGAGGAGCGCGGCGCCCAGGCCAATGGCGGCGGGCAGGCCTCGGCGATCCCGGCGTGCCTGGGATGTCACCATGATCGGCGCGACCAGCAAGAGGGACCCGAGCGCGGCACCGGCGAAGGACCGGTCCCCAAAGAGCGAGGTGATCCCCAGAAGTAGCGAGGCCAGCAGCGCCAGGCCGGTAAAGGTGGCGAAGCGCTTGCGATCCTCGGTCAAGGCGTGGCGCCCATACGGGCTCAGGCGGAGGGTAAGGTCAAAGAAAGAGTCGCCCGCCCAGGTGAGCACGATGAGGAAAACCCACGCAAAGCCGATGATTTCCCCGACCACCGGGTAGCCCATGCTCTCGGCGCGGGTCTCCGCGAAGCGGAAGATGAACCAGCCGCCAGCAATCACGCCAAACCGCGCCCCGACCTTCAGCCGCGACATGAAGAAAAGGTAGCGCAACAGCAGGCCGTAGATCGGGTTGGAGGCCTTCAGCGCCATGATGAGCCCTTCGCGGGCGTCGTCATTGGAGGCGTCGAGGCGGAGGGCCTCGTTAAAGTGTTGGAGGGCCTCCTGGCGGCGCCCGTCATGCAGTCGCTGGTAGCCGAGTTGCGCGTGCAGGTTGCTGTCGGCGGGGTTGCGTCGCAGGGCGGCTTCGAGGGTGCCGTAGGCGTCGGTGTGCTGCCCGAGCTGGCGCTGGGCGACCGCGCGCACGTGGACGGCGGTTTCTTCTTCGGGGTTCAGCGAGAGGGCCAGGTTGGCGCCGTCGAGCGCCTTCTGCCATTCATTTTCGCGCAGGTAGGTGGCCGCATCGGCGGCATGGGCGGAGGGGTCTTCCGGGTCGAGGCGGATGGCCTCAGCGAAGGCCTCGTGCGCCGCGCTAAGGCGGCCCGCGCCAAGATGAACCCACCCGAGCGTAAAGTGGACGCCAGCTACGCCAGGTGCCAGCGTCACAGCCTCTTCGGCGGCCTGCCGTGCTTCTTTGAGGCGCTCCTGAGCCAGCAGGACGTGCGCGAGCACGCGGTAGGCCTCAGGGTCGCGGTTGTCCTGGGAAAGCGCCTCGCGGACAAACGTTTCGGCGTCGGCCGCCCGGTTTTGTTCGAGCAGAAGCACGGCGCGTTGTAGGGCGGCATTCATCGTTTAATTTTTAGATAGTCGAGGATTTCGTCATATACGCCACCTTGGTTGGCGAAGAGTGCGTAATTTTTGGCGGTGGCAAACCACTCTTGGGTGCTCGGCTTAACGGCCTTGGCGGCGCGCTGTAGGTCTTTCGTGGTCAGGGGCAAGAGGCCACCCTGCTTCATGGCCTCGTCGAGTTTCTCCTCGATAGCGCGGTCAACCACCGCTTTGAGGTCTGCCCCGGAGAAGCCCTCCGTCTTGCTGGCCAGCGCGGCGTAGTCGAGGCGGTCGGCGGGTTTGTCCTTGAGCATCACGCGCAGAATGGACTCGCGGGCCGGTTCGTCGGGCGGCGGGACAAAGATGATACGGTCGAAGCGCCCAGGGCGGCGCAGGGCGTTGTCGAGGTGCCAGGGCGCGTTGGTGGCCGCGAGCACCAGCAGGCCGTCATTGCTGGCACCGAGGCCATCGAGTTCGTTGAGAAACTGGTTGATGGTGTGACGGCTGGCGCTGTGCTTCATGTCACTGCGCGAGGCACCCAGGGCGTCCACTTCGTCGAAAAATAAGACGCTGGGCTGGCGCCGCCGGGCCTGCTCAAAAAGCCCGTGGAGGTTTTTCTCGCTCTGGCCGATCCACATGTCGAGGACGTCGTGCAGGCCCACCGCCGTGAAGCTGGCCTGCACCTCGCCGGCAGTGGCGCGCGCGAGCAGCGTTTTGCCGCAGCCGGGCGGACCGTAGAGGAGGATGCCGCCACCGATGGACTTGCCGTAGGCCCTAAAGAGTTCCGCGTTCTTCAGCGGGTGGATGATCTTCATCCGGATCTGCTCCTTGACCGCCTCCATGCCGCCGACCTGCGCGAAAGTGATCTTCGGCCGCTCGACCTCGAGGTCGATGCCGCGCGGCAGCTCGCCCGCAGGCACGCGCCCCCCGAAGGGATCTGCCTCCCCGTCATCGCCGACGAGAAAGGGGGCCAGCTCCGACTCCAGGGCTTCGTCTTGCGGGCCGTCATGCTGATCGCGGAAACGCTGGTAAACCTGCGCGGCGAGGCGCAGCTCGGTCGTCTGGCTCAACAGTCGCGCATACTCCAGGAGGCCGTCAGCGGTTAGGCGACCCTGCTGGTCCTCGGTCTCCAGCAGCGTGAGTGCCTCGCTGCGCTTACCTAGCTGGATAAAGGCCCGCGCCAGACCCAGCTTGGCGGCGGTGTGCGCGGGCTGCTGCCGCAGGAGGCCCAGATACTCGGCCTTCGCCGCCTCGAAGCGCCCGAAGCGCGCCAGGGTGTCAGCCAGCAGTAACCACAAAGTGGCATTGTCGGGCGAAAAGCTCAGCGCCTCCCGCAGAGCCGTGATTTCCCGTGGTTCATCCGCCATCCGCGAAGAGTTCAGGCACTCCGCGCAAGAGGTCAATCGGAAAGCAAGGCAGCAGACCGAAGGCCGCCCTGCAACCGTCACCCGACGAAAGTGCGAAGCCTACTGGCGACCAGCGATGCACAAAGAGGAACTCGATTACCACCAGCAGAGCAACCCCCGATCACCGGAAATCACCACAGGCACTATCAGCAACCTTTGGGTGATCTCGAAAACGTGGAGTCCCTCACAGAGCGGGTCGCTGCAGTGTCACCCAAACTGGAGTCATCGGTCACCGAAAGCGCTAGCGTAGGCTTCGTGACACCTCAAGATCGCAAGAAATCCAGAGAATCTTCCGAAGACGGTTCCAATCCGGGCAAGCCAATCATTTCTTTTCGGAATTTCTCCGCACTTCCGATTTACTTTCCCAACCCGAGACCACCACCGGCTCGGGTTTTTCTATAACCTGCTGGTAGCAAAGACTTAAGGAACCGCCCGCGCCATCTCCGAAAGTCTCCGCCGCCGCCCCTC
>DAIQNO010000325.1:0-3109 GCA_036788355.1 Opitutales bacterium
ATAGGTGTTTACGGAGTCTAAGTGGTGAAAAGTAGTTAGTTTGCCGTGTTCAGACGCAGGCTGTCCCGCAATCAATCAGTCCTGAGGTTGCCTTTCCGTTCACCTTCGTCAACAGCAAAATTGGGGCCAACGGGCGATTTTTAGGTCACCGGAGATTTATTTTGAGCTTTAGTGAATGGTTCGCACCACGCGAAACCCGTTTTGGTCGGTCATGGTGGTCGGTGTATAGGTGGCGCGATAGGCCGACCGGGTGTTTTCGGCTGGAAAAAACCACGAGCCACCGCGGAAAATGCGCTGAGACCAGCGATCCTGAAGCACAAACGGATCGGTGACAGGCCCTGGTGCCACGGAGTTCGACGCGATGCCGTCACTGCACCACTCCGAAACATTGCCGTGCAGGTCATAGAGCCCGAAGGCGTTGGGCAGTTTCTGGCCCACGGCTTGCGGCCCTCGACGGCCGAAAACGCCAAACGGGCTGCCCTCAGGGTGCAGGGAGTTGGCATAATACTAGGCTACCGGATCGACCACCGGGTCGATGGTCAACGAAAGGCCCACGATGGTGATGTTTCCGGTCGGCAGGGCCGTGGTGGTGCCGGCCCGGGCCGCATACTCCCACTCTGCTTCATAGGGCAGGCGGTAGCCCCCGGCGGAGGCGTTGACCTGGGCTTGGTTAGGCAGCAAAGTCCGCTCACGGCCTTCCTGGTCGGACAGTAGATTTGCGTAAACCATGGCCCCATTCCAAGTCACGTTGTTGGCAGGAAAGTTTTCCCGGCCCACTTTCGGAATCAGGTTGCCGAGCAGCGGGTTGATCTCAAAGGAGCACCCCGCCGAGGCTGTGTCGGCAATCAGTAAGGCCACCACTTGATTGGCCAAGAACAGGCGCGTGCCGGAAATCGTTACCAGCCCGTCCGCGATGGCTTGATTCATCACCGTGCAAAACTGCGCGGCGGTGACCTCATAAACCCCCATCAGAAAACCGCGCGTCAAGGTGACTTCCCGCTGCATTTCGGGGTTGGATGACAGAAACGAGCGTCCGACTTCGGTCGCCGGGCTGCCCATGGTAAAGGTGCCCGGCGGGATGTAGGCAAAACCCGGCGGAGCGACCACCGAGAGCGCGAAAGTCGTGCTGATCGGGTCATCCTGGCCGTCGTCACCGATGATTTCGACCTCCCAAGACCCAAAGCTGGCCCCCACCGCCACGCCGCCAAACCGCCGGGTGGCCGCATCGAAGGTCAACCAGGCCGGGAGCGGCCCACCGTCGGCCAGTCGAGCAGAATAGGTGATCTCTTCGCCGTCAGGATCGGTAAAGAGATCGGCCGGGATGGAAAAGTCGATCGGCTCATCCAGGGTCAGCGCAACGGGGCCGACCTCGCCCGTTTGCACCGGCGGCACCGTCGGGAGGATCAGCTCGAAGGTAAACTCACTCACCGCAAAACCCGCGTCGTAAGGGTCTGTCGCCTGAATCGCCAAGGTGAACTGCCCAAGGTCGGTCAGCGAGGGGCTAAGCGTCAGCGTTCCGGACGCCGCATCGTAGGAAATCCACCCCGGCAACGCCGAGCCATCAGCCAGCCGCACCGCGATGGTGATCGGGTCGCCATCGGGATCGGAAAAAAGATCCGGGGGCAGCGAGACCTCGTTGACTTCCTTGACGGAAAGCACCGTCTCCGGCCAAGAAAAGCTCGGATTGACCCGCGGAGGCGCGGTGGTGGCGGGGTCGTATTCCGTCGCGATGATCCGCACCGAAGCCGCCTCCGTGTATTGCCCCGGCCAATCAACCCCAGCGTCCCACAAAATGCTCAAGTTCGCGCCCGGCACGATCGTCGGACTGCGACCCACCGCGCCAAAAACCGTCTCCACCGGCACGTCGAAAGTCGCCGCCGCATCGTCCGAGACTGCCAGGTCAATCCGCACCGCCAGGGGGCCGTTATAGTCCAAGTCATACCAAATCGCCACCTGCTGCGCCCCCAGCACCTGCTGCGCCCGCACATTCCGCACCGCCAGGGTGATCTCAGCCGCCATCACCGTCGAACCGGCCAGCAACAGCCCCAAAATGACCAGCTTGAGCCCCGGCCAAGGGCTCCGGAGTCCGCGAAAAACTTGAATTAAAGGTATCATTCAGCAGAAAAAACGGGCTCTACCACCACGCGAAAAAAAACCATCGATCCATCCTTGCGAAGGTCCAGCGGAAACCAATAGCCGGCCAGCGGAAGCGCCATCTCAGGCTCCGTGCCCCCGGCGAAGTCGCCAAAATCCGGAAGCACTCCCCGCAGGTGCCCAAGCGCCCCCAGCCCACCCAACGGCACCCCCACCTCGGCCACCGCCGGAGCGTCACCTTGCCCGTCGGCCAGATACCCCCCTGCCCGCTCCCCCGCGACCGCCAAGCTAGGCCCCAGCTCCACCCCCAGCCGGAAACGCACTGCCCGAGCCGCATGAACTGGCACCTGGAGCCACCACTGGTCGCCCAACTGCCACAGTTGCGACCCCGGACGCTCCGCCGAAGGCCCCCCCTGCAGGTAGTCCCAGATCAGCGGCATCCGCGAAATCGGGCGCAATCGCGCCGCCACCACATCAAACCGCCCAACCTCCGCCAACCAATCCGCATAATCCGCGAAATCCGCCACCTCTGCCGCTGAAGCCGCCGTCAGGATCGAAAACGTCAAGCCATCGCGATAGGCCACCGCCCGCGCCGCCGTCGGCACCGGCCCCCGCGTATTCACCGTAAAAACCCGCCCGGAATCCCCCACCGCCGTGGCCCCCGCCCCAGCCGCCGTCGCCGTCGCCGCCGTGGTCGCGCCAACCACCGTCACCCACCCCAACCCCCAAGCCGCCGCTGACCTGCAAAACCGCTGACCAACCGCGGCCCAACGGCTTCCCAGACCCGAAAAAATGCGCTTCATTGGTAAACAAATACCCACAAAGCACGGCCCTGGCGAGCACTATTTTCGCAAAAATGACGCACCCCAAAAACCCACGCCCCCACCAGCCGCGCAACCGCCCCCAAACCGAATCCAGGAGCCCCTACGACTTAACCCACTGAAGAACAGTGATTAGTAAAAACTTTGGCTCTGGAGCAACTGGAGTGATGCGAAGTCGCGCTTTTTTTCCGGGA
>DAIQNO010000326.1:0-3076 GCA_036788355.1 Opitutales bacterium
GGGTGATTTCGCGGATGTTGATCTCGGGGTTGAAGTTGGTGGCGAAAGGGTGCCCGTGGTCTCCCGCGTTGGCGTCGAGGATGTCCACCGTCTCGATCTCGTCAAAAAGGTGCTTCTGGGCGTAGGCGCAGAAGACGTTGGTCACGCCAGGGTCAAAACCACTGCCCAGCAGGGCCATCAAGCCCGCTTTTTGGAAGCGTTCCTGGTAGGCCCACTGCCACTTATACTCAAACTTGGCGACATCCAGCGGCTCGTAGTTGGCCGTGTCGAGGTAGTGGACGCCGGTTTCGAGGCAGGCGTCCATGATCGTCAGATCCTGGTAGGGCAGGGCGACGTTGATGACCATTGCGGGCCGCTCCCGGCGGATCAGCGCGGCCAACTCGGGCACGTTGTCGGCATCGACGGTGGCCACCGCGATTTCCCGGCCCACCAACTCCCGCACCTCGGCCGCGATCTTTTCGCACTTCGACACCGTGCGCGAGGCCAGGGTAATTTCGCTAAAAACCTCGGGCACCTGGGCGCACTTATGCGCCACCACCCCGCCGACCCCGCCCGCTCCGATAATCAAGACTTTAGCCATAGTCTGGCACCTTGCCCCGCCGGCCCCTAAAAGGCTGGGAGTCTCCGACGAGGACGTCGGCGCTCCCAGGAGGGGGGGCTCCCAGGGGCGTCCTCGCCGCCGCTCCAGCGGGTCAGTCCGCGCTGCGGCCCCGGCGACCGAGTTCGGCGAGGTAGCGGAAATGCTCCGGCGTCACGGGGTGGACGGACAGGCGGTTGCCAGGGCGCACCACCGGGAGGTCGGCCAGCGCGGGGTCGGCCTTCAGCTCCGCCAGGGTGATGGGCTGCGGAAAAGTCTCCACGTAGCGCACTTGCACGGAAAACCAGCGGGGCCGGGCCGGGTCGCTGCGGGGGTCAAAATAGGGGCTCTGGGGGTCGAAGGCGGAGGGATCCGGAAAGGCCCCGGAGATGACCTCGGCGAGCCCCACGATGCCCGGTGGCTGGCAGTTGGAGTGGTAGAACAGCACCCCGTCCCCCGGCTGAAAATCGTCGCGCAGGTAGTTGCGGGCCTGGTAATTTCGCACCCCGTCCCAAGGTTCCCCGCTGGCCCCCCGTTGCTTCAAGTCGGCGATCGAAAAGACCTCCGGCTCACTCTTCATCAACCAAAAACGCTGACCCATGACCCTCAAGGTGGTCAGCTCCCCGCTCCCGGCCAGCGAAAAAACAAGCGGGTCGCCGTCAGGATTGACTTTAGTAACCGACCCAATTGACTCAAGATAATGAAAGACGCCGCTTTAGTCGCCCCCAGCCTCCCGCCAAGCCCGACGTTGGCCGTGGTCAGCCCCTCGATCGCCGGAGTCACCGTGCCGTCCCCTCAGGCCGACCCGCAGCCGTCGGAATTGGGCGTTTCGGCAGCCTCTGGAGCGGTCTTGGCCATCCCTACGGCTTTGCCAAGGCGCGGCGGGCCGCGTCGCCCGTCGCCGGAGGTGCCGAGCGACCCGGCGGCCCTCGACGTGCTGGCGGGGCAGTTGGAGCAGCTCTCCGCCGAGGAGCGCGTGGCGTGGGCCCTGGAGACCTTTGGCGAGCGGCTAGTCAGCAGCACCAGCTTTGGCGTGCAAGCCGCCGTGATGCTGCACCTGGTGGCCTCGGTAGCCCCTGGGTTGCCGGTCATTTTCGTCGATACCGGCTACCTCTTCCCCGAGACCTACCAGTTTGCGGAGGAGCTGACGGCACGCCTGGGCCTCAACCTAAAGGTTTACCAGGCCGCCATGACCCCGGCCCGCCAGGAAGCTCTTTACGGGCGACGGTGGGAGCAGGGGCTGGAGGCCTTACAAGCTTACAACTTCCAAAACAAAGTCGAGCCGATGAACCGCGCCCTCCAGGAATTAGGGGCCACCGCATGGCTGGCCGGACTGCGGCGCAACCAATCCAGCACCCGCGCCGCGCTGCGGGTCATCGAGCCGCAACGCAAAACCACCAAGCTCTACCCCATTGTCGATTGGACGGATCGCGACATCTACCAATACCTCACAAAATACGACCTGCCCTACCACCCCCTCTGGGATCGGGGCTACGTCTCGGTCGGCGATGTCCACTCCACCAGCCCCCTGACCGCCGACCTGACCCCCGAGCAGACCCGCTTCAACGGCCTCAAGCGCGAGTGCGGCCTCCACGAAGTCAGCGACCGCGTGGACTTTCAGATCTAAAGGGGCGCTCAGGGCACATTCTCGCAGCAGGTTTTCAAACTTACGCTCGATCCACACCGTGCAAATCGTGCGCCGCCAGCGTGGAATCTGCAAGGTCATAGCGGCCTTTTCCCCGGCGACTTCGGTTGAGAACCCGCAGCCAAGGCGAGGGTGTGCGAGAAACGGATTGAGCTGTCAGCGACTTTCCTTTAATTCTCGAACATGATGACCGAGACAGAAATTCGTGCACTGCCGTTGCACCAAAAACTGAGAGTCATGGAGCTGATTTGGGGAACCCTCAAGGACTGCCCCGAGGAGGTCGTCGGCCCCCACTGGCACGAAGAAGAACTCCAGGAAACGGAGGCCCGACGAAATTCAGGTCTCGAGCAACCCGTCGATTGGGACGTGGCGAAGCGAAAGCTTTTGAAACGATGAAGCCCAAAATCCTCCCGTCGGCCATCGAAGATCTTGAGCAAGGTCGTGACTTTTATGACGCCCAAGACCAAGGTGTTGGCGACCAATTTCTGGAGTGCGCCATTGCAGAAATCGAATCTCTAAACTTTTTTGCGGGCCACCACGGAACAAAATACGGCTACCATCGGATGCTTGTATCAAGGTTTCCCTTCATCATTTACGGTAAAGTGGAAGGAAGCCTGCCAGTCGTCTGCAGAGTTCTCGATGCTCGAAGCCATCCTAGGCGGCATCGATGCGCCTTGGGGTAATTTTGCGGTGGCGGTGCCGGATCCTTGCGAACGGGACAGCGTTTTCGTAGCGGTTGTGGGGCAGGGAGGAGTCTTCCGGTTGCGATTAAAACTGCGGGGAGCTGGGGGCAATTTCGCCGGGAGCACCGGGGTCCTCGCCGGGTGGATTAAGGGTGGAGGTGCCGACGGGGA
>DAIQNO010000327.1:0-3074 GCA_036788355.1 Opitutales bacterium
CGGTGGTCAACTGGCCGACCTTTACCGCGAGATTCTTAGCGGAATTGGCCGTTGCCGAAAGGGGGCTCCAGCGATGAACAGCGGAGGAACTTCGCCCGCCCCGGTGCCGCTTCTGGAGGAACAGGACCCCCGCGCGGTGGCCGTGAATCCACTCGCGGCCCTGCGCCTGGGCCTTCCGGAGCCCCGCCGCGAGCACGTCTGCTGGGAACCGGTGCCGGAGCCCCACTGGCCCGGCTGGCCGCACCTGCCCGAGGAGTTCCGTTGCCTTGCCGCGACCGCCGCCGCGCCACCCAGCCGTCCGGTGCGCGTGCTGGCGGTCGATCTCGATGAAACGCTGCTGCTGAGCAGCCAAGCGCACCCGCAACTCTGGCAGTGGGGCCGCGGCTACCACGACCCAGCGATCGCCCCCGGCTACCACTACGCGCAACTCCGCTTTGGCGCGCCTCGGCACCGCGAGCGACCGGGCCAGCCGCCTGGAGCGGCATCGCCGCCCCGCCCCCCGGCAACCAGCCGCCTGCGGCTACTGTCACGAGCCGCCTGGGTTGCCCGGTATCGAGCCTGGCGGGGGCGAGCCCCCTATCACTGGGCCGATCCATCGCGGGAACCCAGCTTGAGCAACCCCCGCATCTGCGTCGCCCCGCGCTGGAAACTCTGGGCGCTGCTGATGGCCCTCCGCACCTCGGGAATCCGGCTCATCCTGGTCACCGCCAGTGCCCGAGCCCGGGTGGACTACCTCCGAGCCCGCCTGCCGGGGCTCTTTAGGCCATTCTGCGAGGTCGGCCATCCGCAGGGAGCCGCTGATGCGGCCCTTCCCGAGGATCACCGCAGGTCGCTAAACTGCCAGCGGATCCTCTGCGCGGAAGACCTCGCGACCATCGTCGCCACCGCCCACCTGGACTGCCCGGAAGGGAACAGCCGGGCCGCCCACGCCGCCCGACCGCGCTCCCTCGCCGCCAAGACGCCCTGGGCCGTTGCCCAGCTCACCGGAAGCCCCTACGACCTCCTGCTCGATGACTCCCCGGTGACCGCGGCCCTGCTGTCGGCGGGGGGGCTCTCTTCACGGCTGATCCTGGTGGATGCCGCTCGCTGCGATGCCGACTACGAAAACGACCTCGTCCGCCACGTCGCTACCCAGTGCGGCTACCCCCACCTGGCCGAGGCCGTCTTGTCCTGGGCCACCCGTCAGGGCGGTCTTTCCGGTGAGTCCAGTGACTTCCAAGCGACCGGTGGAGTCCGTCGTTCCGGGGCTTCCGATGGCTCCACCGGGAACACTGCCCTCTGCCACCGCCTCGAAGACCCCTATTACCTGCCGCTCTGCCACCGCCACGATCAACTTCCGAGCGATTGAACCTCCGCCGTCGGCCAGAAAGCACCCACGGCGGAGTCAAAACGGCGGAGTTCCCCAGCCCGCGCCCAGCCACGTCCGCCCACGGCGGCTTTAGGATTGCAGGGTGCAGCATCCTCGACGATATTCTTTCAGATGGAACGACTTTCCCGAGGCTGCCTGCTGATCCTCTCCGGGCCAGCCGGGTGCGGAAAGACGACCGTCGCGGAAAGGCTCCTGCAGGCCTGCCCAACCCTGCGGCGCGGCGTCACCGCGACCACGCGCCCACCCCGCCCGGGCGAAAAACACGGCCAGGACTACTACTTCTACGCGGAGGATATTTTCCGCGAGATGATCGCCGACGGCGCCTTCTTTGAACACGCCGAGGTCCACGGGCGCCTCTACGGCACCCCGCGTGCCCCCGTCGAAGCAGCCCTGGCCTGCGGGCAAGACCTCCTCCTCGTCATCGATGTCCAAGGTGCAGCCGCCTTCCGCTCTGCCGCCGCGACCAACCCCAACCTTCAGCGGTCCCTCTCCACCGTTTTCCTCCAGCCCGCCAGCCTACAACAACTCCGGCAGCGCATCCTCGCTCGCGGCACCGAAACCGAAGCGGAAATCGCCCACCGATTGGCCACCGCCGAGGCCGAGATCGCCGAAGCACCAAAGTTCCACCATCGCGTCACCACCTCGACCCGAGAAGCCGACTTTGCCGCCCTGTTGACCATCTACCGCTCGGCGGTTCAACAAGCTAACTCGTAAAAACTCGACGCCAGGGAAGAGGTGATGGCGTTGGGATCGCGCTTCAGCGCGATTCAACTCGATTCAACGCAATGGCGACTCGGCAAGTCGCTCTTCCGGGCAACGTTTCTCTCAAGAAACCTGCAATTCTCCCAGAAAATCTTCCCGCAAAACGCCGCCTTACCGAGAGACCGGGGCCTTCAGGCCCATCGCCTCGCAGACTGCCGGAGCCTTGTTCAGGGCCACAATCAGCTCATCCACGCTAAAGTCGGCCACCACAAAATCGCCGAGAACCAGCGTCGGGGTCAGTTTCTGGCCACTGAGCGCCACCATCTGACGGTTATTTTCCGAACTGGCGATCACATCGCGAACCGTGTAACCGACCCCCTTGGCGTCCAGCCAACGGCGAGCTTCCACGCACCACGGGCAGCCTGGCTTGATATAAAGATCAGGAACAGCGGCCATCAAAAAAACGGGAAGTGAAATTGAGACCGAAAAAGCTACGATCTACCACAACGGTAGCGATTTAAGCGTCACCATCATCGCCGATCGCCTCGACCGGGCAACCCTCTAGCGCCTCACGGCACAGTTCCTCGCCCTCTGGGGTGGTCGGCTGGTTGTAAACGTAGGAGTAACCGCCATCATCGCTCCGAGCGAAGTAATCTGGTGCTGTCTCCCGGCAAAGATCGCAATCGATGCACTGTTCATCGACGTAAAACTTACCCGCCACACTCTCCGGCTTTTTATCGTTCTTATCCGCCATAAACTTGTAAAACACCCCGAGAAAACGGCATTGTCAATTCAGAACTCTTCAGCGTGTCACAGAAAATGCAGACCACCCCTGACCGCTCACCCGCCCCGACCCCTGGCAGTCATTTTCACGCGTCGCCACTCTCCGAACTTCGACCAACCTCCGAAACTCCCGCCCGCCCAGCCATCACCCTCCACCGAAAAAGGTCCAGCCGCGCCAGTTCAGCCGAAGTCGCTTCGGCTTGACCCCCGGTGCACTGAT
>DAIQNO010000328.1:0-3032 GCA_036788355.1 Opitutales bacterium
CTCCACTGGGGCCTCCTGGTCCTCGGCGGTGCCCTGGTGGTGCTGGCCGTGGCCGGGCCGGTTCTCTGGGTGGAGGGCGGTGGCACCGCCGGTGGCGCCCGGTTGCTTGGGCTCGGCCTCTTGCTGGCGTTAGCGGCACGGGGCCTTTTGGAGTCGGAACTGATCCAGCCTGCCATTGACCCAGCCGTAACGCCCCGCCTAGATCTCATGGCAACGATGCTCTCCACCCAACCCCCAGTGGTGCCAACCACGGCACTCGACCAGACCGCCATTCTCGTGCTGGTCGGATTTTTCGCCCTGCAACTGATCCTCTACGGGATCAGTCTGGCCAAACTGCGCCAACTGAAACGCCTGGCGGTGCCCTCGGCCGTCCGACTGAAGTTGCTCGACAACGAAGAGCACCTTTTCGACGCCGGGCTCTACGTGGGGCTCTCGGGCACAGTGGTTTCCCTGGTGATGCTGGCCCTTGGGGTCGTGCAGGCCAGCTTGGTCGCCGCCTACGCCTCGACGCTTTTCGGCATCCTCTTCGTCGCCCTCTTCAAAATCCTGCACCTGCGCCCGCTCAAGCAACGGATTCTCCTCGACTCAAAACCCGCTTCGGGCGGCGGCGACCTTCCCGACCGTCAAGCCACTGCGGGCGACCCTTCCGCGGGGGCTAAGGTGGGGTCTGGCGAGAGTGGGGGCGAAGCGCTGCGAGAAAAGGGCACCGGCCAGCCTCAGCGGCAACAACCTGATCGCGCCAGCCCATCCAAGAACCCGCCGCCCAAGGGCGGCAGCCGCAACCCCAAAGGCGGAGTCACCTTTGAGTAGCCTGAACCTCCGGCACGATTGAAGGGCACCCTAAGCACCGATGAACCGATCCCTTTTGCTCGTCATCTGCGACTTTTTGTTGCTCAGCTTGCTCGCGCTCGTCCGCTTTGAATCCCAGGGCAATGACGCTCAGGCGGTGCCGTTGCGCTCCGAGGCTGAAGCCGCTCTCGAGCTGGGCGAGCCGCCCAGCCCGGAAGCCGACCTCTTGGCTGCGATGCGCGAAGCCCTCGCGGCGGAAGCCGCTGAACGGGCCGCCGTGCTGGCCCGCACGTCTGAAACCGAAGCAGCCCTTCGCACTCGCGAGGCCGAACTCGCCGCCCAGTCTGAGGCCCTCGCCGCCCGTGAAGCCGAACTCCGGGCCGCCGCCGCCGTCCAGCAGGCCCTGGTGGTCCAACGCGACCAACTAGCCAACCAGCGTGATGACGCCGCCGCTGCCCTGGAGCGCCTGGCGCAGCAGCAGGCTGCCCTCGGTGCCGAGCAGCAAGCCCTCGCAGCCGCACAGCTGCGCGAAGCCGCCGAGCGCCGTGCGGCTGAAGCTGCTCTCGCCACGGCCCAAGCCGAACTCGCCGCCACCCGCGCCGCTCAATCGGAGTTGGCCACCAATCTCGGCGCCAGCCGCACCGAAGCCGAGGTCTCCCGCCAGCGTCTCGCCGAGCTTCAACAGCGCCTCCAGGAGCGGGAGTCGGCCCTCAGCCGCGCCCGCGAGGAAGCTGCCCAGCTCGCCGCAGAAGCTTCCGCCCAGGAGCGCGCCCAACTCGCCCTATTGAACCAGCTCGCCGTCCTCCAGACCGAGGCCGAGGGCGTCAAGCAGGCCCTCTCTGTTGCCCGCGAGAGTGCCGTGGCCACCGCTGAACAGCGGGCCGCGATGCAGGCTCAAGCCGACCGCCTTTTCGACCGATTAGCCGACCTCAGCACCGCCCAGAACCAACTCGCGACAGAGCTGGCCACCAGCCGACCCCTTTCTGTCAACGAAATCTACCGGCAGCACCTCGCGCGCACCGTCGCGATTGAGATCACGACGGTGGAATCGGTGCTCCTCGGCGACCGCACCCGCACCGTCAGTTTGGTCGGCCTTCCGGCGACCATCGCGGGCGAGGTCGGCGTGGCTTTCCCGTTGGACACCACTCCGCTGAACAGCCGCGGGCTCAGCAGCGTCACCCTGACCCTCGGCACCTCGCCGCAGACCGTTTCTCCGACCTGGTTAGGCCGCCTCACGGAGGATCCCCGCGTCGGCTGGCTGCCCCTCAGTGCCGAGGACCTCGCCAAGCTCGGCGTTAAGCCCGCCGTAGCCAGCACCACCCCCACCGGGGCTTCCCAAGCCATCTTGATGGCCCGCGACCTCACCAACAGCTACGGCACCGTTCCTTATCGCCTCTTGGCCGAGGCACCTCAGCACGTCGCCCTCGTCCGCTCCGGAATCGAGCGACTTTTCGGCGACCTTTCCCCCCGGCGCGGTGACGCGCTGTATCAGCCCAACGGAGAATGGATGGGCTTCCTGGTCACTGATAACCACGGCGTCGTGGTCAGCCGCCGCCCAGCGATGGGCTCTGCCCGCCTGCGACTCAACCCCCTCGCTGACCCCGCCACCATCAGCACCTGGGGCGCCCTCGGCAACGACCTCCGCACCGCCCTCCCAAGCACCATTCAGTGATGGCCAAGCAAGCCCCGGCTAGGCTTCGCCTAACAAAATCCGGGGACGGCGACGACCCATCCGCTTTCCCGACTGCCATCCAGGAACCAGGCGTAAAATTGACCTGATAGGCGAATCACTCTTGGCGCTTCGAAAATACGGTTGAGTTGCACGGTCGCGTGTGAGTTACTTTCGGTTAATGAGCGATGAGTCTAAAGTAGAAGACCAGCAAACCCCTATCCTCAAGTCCGTTTCGATCAAAAACTTCGGCCTCTTCACCGACGAAAATCTAGCGTTTTCACCGAGGCTCAATGTTTTTATCGGTAGAAACGGCTGCGGGAAATCGCACCTGATCAAGCTACTTTACACGCTGGTCAAAGGATGCGGAAGTTCGCCGGGAAACGGCAGTGTTCTTGATTCGGAAAAACTAGAGAACCGCCTCGCCAAAAAGCTGGCGCGCGTCTTTCGGCCTGATGACGACCGTATCGGACGCCTCGTGCAGCGGGGCGTAGGTCGTCGTAGTGCCGAAGTTGAGGCGGTGTTCACCAACGACGCACGTTGCGGGTTTAAATTGAGTTCGCAAGACCGAATC
>DAIQNO010000329.1:0-3029 GCA_036788355.1 Opitutales bacterium
GAGCCGATGCGGTTGCTGGTGTTGGGGGGGCTGGGCATCGGGGGGCGTGGGCAGGTCTGATTTCCCGCTGGCCGGGAAAAAAGAGGGGTTTTGGTGAAATTATGAGCTTGCCAGAGGACGGAGGTCGGCCTGATGCTCCTCGCTTGCCAAGTTTCGCGGGGCCGCCGCACCGCTGACTAAACCACGTCAACCAGTAAACCTAGTTACCTAACTCCAACCCCGGCAGCCCGACCACGGCAGGGGGCCACGGCTGCCGATTTCTCACGCAACACACTCATGTCACTCATGGAAGAATTACTGGCCGAGAGCCAGTTCGCGCAGCTCGAATCGGGGCGCATCATTAAGGGAACGATCACGGAAATCCGCGCCAACGAAGTCATTGTGGACATCGGCGGCAAGAGCGAGGGCTCGATTAACGCCTTAGAGTTCGTGGACATCGGCGAGCTGACCGTCGGCGACCAGATCGAGGTGCTCCTCGAACGCCTCGAAGATAAAGAAGGCAACCCGGTGCTCTCCTACGATAAGGCTGAGCAGAAGAAGAATTGGGAAAAGATTTTGGAGCATTGCGAAGAAGGCTCCGTCACCAGCGGTCGCGTGCGCGGCAAGGTCAAGGGTGGCCTGGTGGTTTCCATTGGCGTGGATGCCTTCCTGCCGGCCTCCCAGATCGACGTTCAGCCGCCCAAGAACCTCGACCAGTATCTCGGGCAGACCTACGATTTTAAGATCATCAAGATCAACCCGGAGCGCCGCAATATCGTGCTCTCTCGCCGCGAACTCATCGAAGAACTGCGGATTGATAAGCGCCGCCGCCTGCTCGATGAGGTCAAACCCGGCGACATCCGCCGCGGTGCCGTTAAGAACATCACCGATTACGGTGCCTTTATCGACCTGGACGGCCTGGATGGCCTCCTGCACATCACCGATATGAGCTGGGGCCGCGTCAGCCACCCGAGCGAGGTGTTGAAGGTCGGTGAAGAAATCAGCGTGATGGTGATCGAGGTCGATAAAGACCGCGAGCGCGTCTCCCTGGGCCTGAAGCAGACCATCGAGAACCCGTGGGACAATATCGAGCGGAAATACCCTGTCGGCATCAAGGTTTCTGGTCGGGTGGTCAACCTCGTGCCCTACGGAGCCTTCATTGAGCTGGAGGAAGGTGTGGAGGGTCTCGTGCACGTTACCGAACTTTCCTGGACCAAGCGCATCGGTAAGCCTGGTGAGGTGCTCCGCGTCGGTGAACAGGTCGAGGCGGTCGTTCTCGGCATCCAGAAGGAGGACCAAAAAATCTCCCTCGGGATCCGCCAGTTGGACGTCAATCCGTGGGACATGGTGCAGCACAACTACCCAGTGGGGGCCCGCGTGCGCGGCAAGGTCCGCAACCTCACCGCTTACGGCGCTTTCGTCGAACTCGAAGAAGGCATCGACGGCATGGTTCACGTGTCCGACATGTCCTGGACGCGGAAGATCAACCACCCCTCGGAGGCCGTCAAGAAGGGCGACGAGGTCAACGCCATCGTCTTGGATGTCGATCCGGAGAACCAGCGCATCAGCCTGGGCATGAAACAGATCCAGGTCGATCCTTGGGAGGAAATCGATCGGTTCTACAAGATTGGCGACGTGGTCACCGGCACCGTTTCCAAACTCACCAACTACGGAGCCTTTATCGAACTGCAGCACGGTATCGACGGCATGGTGCACATTAGCCAGGTCTCCGAGGAACATGTCGAAAAGCTCAAGGACTACCTTAAGCCCGGCCAAGAGGTACACGCGCGGGTCATCAAGATCGACGTGGGTGACCGCCGCATCGGGCTCTCCATCAAGGCTGCCGAATACGACGTGGATCAACTGGCTGCCGAAGTCGCTGCCTTCGAAAAGACCGCGGGAGATGGTGAAATGACCAACCTCGGCGATCTCCTCGACCAGGCCACCGCCCGACGCTAGCTGATTTCGACTGAATGGCTCACCCTTCCCCGAGGGGTAGATCGGTGGGCTATCAATCACCGAAAAAGCTTCATCGGCACCGTTTTACAACCGCTACCCACCAGGGTAGCGGTTTTTTGCGCTTTAAGCCCCGCAGTGAGGTGCCCGGCGTCCAAAAATGTTCTGGAAGGAGCGAAAAATCTTTTATCGTCGTTAGACGATGGCACGCGTGGTGCTTCGTTGGACTGCGGGCCATTGGCCCTGCGACTAAACCTCGAACCAAAACTATCTAACCTGAAACCGACATGCATAAACACCGACTAACCTATCCCTGGAGCACCAGTTGCCTGCTGTTCCTTTCAACGGGGGCGCTGTTGGCTCAGCCGACGGAGTCACCCATTCAGACTTTGGAAGAAGTCTTTGCCGAGGATATTGAGGACGACGTTGGCGAGCTGGTGCTGCCACAGACCATTGAAGTGGCCAGCGTCTTCGGCCCCGGCTTCACGGCCTTGAATCTGCCGCGCGCCGTCACGGTCATCACCCCGGCCCTGATGAACACTTTCGGCATCAGCAGCATCGAAGACCTCTCGGCGATCGGTGCGGGCACCCAACGCTACAATTATTACGGGATTGCCGGGGCACCAGTGCTGCGGGGCGGCCAGGGCGCGGTGTATCTCAACGGCATGATGCGGGCCTTCAACCGCAATGAAATGCCCTTGTCGATCGACTCGGCTGAGTTCATCAACCTCATCAAGGGACCGGCCCCGGCCAACTACATGCCGACCCACATCGGCGGTTACGCGGATCTGGTGCCCAAGACGCCTTATTTTGATGAGTTACGCGGCTCGGTGACGGCGAGCGTGGGAGGCAACGATAACTACAAGGTGACGGGTGATGTCGGCGGCCCTTTCTTTGGCCCTGGAAACATCCCTGCCGCCTTTCGGGTGTCCTTCACTGCCCAGTTGGCTGAGAGCTACTACAACCGCATCAGCAACGACTATGTCTCGCTGTATAGCGCCATCAAAGTGCGTCCTGCCGACGGTTGGAACGTCTTCACCGGGGCTGAGTTCTTTCAGTTCAACTCCAATGAGAACGCGGGTTGGAACCGCCTC
>DAIQNO010000330.1:0-3027 GCA_036788355.1 Opitutales bacterium
CTTCATCGAGCGCGGCACCCTCCTAGCCCAGCTCGACACCGCCCCAATTCAGCCCCTGCAGGCCCGCCTCGCTATCGAAATCAACGCCCTCTCTCGCCAGATGGCCATCGGTCAACCGGCGGAATTGACCTTGCTCAACCTCCAACAGGATCTCGCCGCCAATACCGAGCGGGCCGCCCAAGGGAACTTCCCGGAGAGCGAGCTGGCCAAGGAGCGACGCAATGTCCAGCGACTGGAACGGGAAATCGCCCTCCAGGGCCTGGCCTGGGAGACGGAACTGGCCAAACTCCAGCGTGAGCAGGCCCAACTGGAACTGGACTTGGAACGCATGACCGTCCGCTCACCCATCTCTGGCATCGTCACCCACCTCCTGACCGTTCCCGGAGATTACCTCTTTGTCGGCGACGCCGTGGCCCGGATGATCTCCCGCGAGGTGGCCCTCCGCGCCAGCATCCCCGAGGAAGACTTTCCCGGCGTGGCCCTCGGACAAGCCGTCTTGATGCAGTTCCTCGGCACCGGCAACGCTACCTTTGAGGGCCGCATCGTCGAGCTGTTACCCACCTCCGACGCCCTCGCCCGACGCCGCGACGTGCTCGTCCAACTCAACGCCCCCCACGGCGGGCGTCTCGTGGCGGGCATGACCGGTGAGGGCTCCGTCATCAAAGAACGCCGCGATGGTGCCGTCGTGATCCCCAGACGCGCCCTCCACGGGTCCACCGAAGTTTACCTCGTCGTCAATGGCATCGTCGAGCGGCGAGTCGTCACCACCGGCTTCATCGGGCTCCGCCAAGTCGAAGTTACCCAGGGACTACAACCGGGCGACTTAGTGGTCGTCCAGGATAAGCTGACCGTCTCACCCGGCCAGACCGTCAACACCCGCCTGGTGGACTAGAGCCGCCCCGCCCCCGCACGAAGTGACCGCCCGCCAGCCACCGACGCGCCTGCCCGAGCCATGACCCTGCCCCCCACCCTCCGCATCGCCCTGCGCTTCATCTGGTCGCGCCAACGCTCCATGCTGATGAGCCTCGCGGGCATCGTCTTCGGGGTCGGCTTTTTCATCATCACCCAAGCCCAGACAGCCGGCTTCCAGCAGTTCTACATCGATACCATCATCGGCTCCGACAGCCCCATCCGCATCACCGACCGCTACCGAGGCGGCGGCGCACCCCTCCGAGCCGGAGACGACGAGGCCGACTTCCAGTTGACAGCTGGCCTCAGCGAGCCGGTCAGCGGCATTACCTTCCCTAACCGCCTGCGCGAGGCCCTCGAAGCCTTCCCGGAAGTCACCGGCATCTCCGAGGTCGTCCGCGGCGACGTCTCGGCCATCGGCCCGTCTGGTCAAGACGCCGCCATCATCAACGGCGTCCGCCTGCGCGACCACCTCGCCGTGACCCGCCTCGAAGCCCAGACCATCGCCGGCTCGGTCTTCGACTTCGAGGCCGACCCCTCCCGCGTCATGCTGGGCATCCTCCTCGCCCGCCGACTCGGAGCCGATGTCGGCGACTTCATCCTGCTCGAAACCTCCGCCGGAACCCGCCGCTACCGCGTCGTCGCCATCTTTGAAACCGGCATCGAACTAATCGACCGCCGCCGCGTCTTTACCCACCTCAGTGAGGCCCGCGCCCTCCTCCAACGACCCTTCGGAGGAGCCCTCTTTCAGATCAACATCGCCGACCCCGACCGCGCCCGAGACCTCGCCAACCGCATGGAAGAAGTCCTCCAGCACAGCGTCATCAGTTGGCAAGAACGCGAAAAAACCTGGCTCGACGTTTTCACCGTCCTCCGAGCCTCCTCCGCCCTCACCGTCTCCACCATCATCCTCATCTCCGGCCTCGGCATGTTCAACACCCTCGCCATGCTCGTCCTCGAGAAAACCCGCGAAATCGCCATCCTCCGCTCCATGGGCTACACCCGACGCGACGTCACCGAAATCTTCCTCTGGCAAGGCGGCCTCGTCCTCGTCGTCGGCACCATCCTCGGCTGGGGCTTCGGCGCCGCCGTCACCTGGATCGTCTCCAACCTCCCCATCCGCATCCGCGGCATCTTCTCCACCGATACCTTCGTCGTCGCCTGGGACTGGAACCACTACACCTCCGCCGCCATCATCTCCACCCTCGTCGTCGCCGCCGCCAGCTACCTCCCCGCCCGCAAAGCCGCCCGCCTCGAACCCGGCACCATCATCCGCGGCGCCGGCCAATAAACACCCCGAGCCCCCCACCCTTCAGACGACCTCCATCAACCCCGCCCCCCCAACCACCCCCGCACCCGCGCACCCTCCGGGAATGAAAATTTATTCAAAATAAGCAAAATAAGGGCACCTCGAAAACTTCGGCACAAGCTATGCTCTCCTGTTCGTAGGCGTTCACCAACACCCTCACCACCCCCCAAACAAGGTGCCGAAGAAGGGGGCCAAAATCCCAGTGATTCGATCGATCAGCACATCGGATTCTTAGACCCGTTGAAGATCGCCCCTCGGCTTTGAAGTTTTGCCCAGCCCCACCCAGAAAAAAGGCTTAAATCTACGGCCAGCGACTTCTCTACCACCCTACTAGACCAGCTATTTCTGACACCTTTTGTGCCCTGCCGATCGCTGGTAAAAACAGGGTTTTCGCTCTACGCCTACAGACACTTCAAAATGGCCTTATGACTCTCGGTTTCCGAACTCGATAAAAGCAGTGTGATACGCTATAGTTCGTTTAGATCATCAATAATATGCTAACTATATTCAACAGTTTCAGCACTCACTTTAGGCCACTTCGATCAACCCCAGTTTTCCTCGGTTAGGTATCTGCCAAGCGGCTCTGGCACCAGTGCCCGTTTTTCGCAGTAGGGGTTAATCGAAGTGACCTTTATTTACCGATGGTCACTGGTGGTATGCCGCCGTGACCTGGGACCAGCCGTTCGCTAACTCTGCTACCCAACGAATACCAATTTCCCGTCGATTCAAAACCACTTACCTCGTCATTACTTTCCTGAGGAGTAATATGAAAAAACTGTTATTCATTTCCGTTACCTTTTACTCTTTTT
>DAIQNO010000331.1:0-3024 GCA_036788355.1 Opitutales bacterium
ACGGCTTCCTCCTCAAGCCGATGAACTGCCCCATGCACATCAAGATCTACGCCAGCGAGCGCCACAGCTACCGCGAGTTGCCCATCCGCCTGGCCGAGTTTGGCACCGTTTACCGCTGGGAACAATCCGGCGAACTCAACGGCCTCACCCGCGTCCGCGGCTTTACCCAGGACGACGCCCACCTCTTCTGCACCGAAGACCAGGTCGGCCCAGAAATCACCGGCTGCCTCGACCTCGTCAAGAAAGTCTTCACCACCCTCGGCATGACCGACTACCGCGTCCGCGTCGGCCTCCGCGACCCCGCCAGCGATAAATACGTCGGCGACCCCGAAAAATGGGCCAAGGCCGAAGCCGCCCTCCGCGCCGCCGTCCAGACCCTCGGCGTGCCCTTCTCCGAAGAAGAAGGCGAAGCCGCCTTCTACGGCCCCAAGATCGACTTCGTGGTCAAGGATGTCATCGGACGAGAATGGCAGCTCGGCACCGTCCAATGCGATTACAACCTGCCCGAGCGCTTTGAACTCACCTACATCGGGGCCGACAACCAAGAACACCGCCCCGTGATGATCCACCGCGCCCCCTTCGGCTCGTTAGAACGTTTCACCGGCGTCCTCATCGAGCACTTCGGCGGCAACTTCCCGACCTGGCTGGCCCCGGAGCAGCTCCGCCTCCTGCCGATGAACGACGAGTGCCTCCCCTTCACCGAAGCCCTCGAACGCCGCCTCAAAGCCGCCAAAATCCGCACCTCCATCGACCGCCGCCAAGACAAGCTCGGCGCCAAAATCCGCCACGCCGAACTCGACAAAGTTCCCCACATGGCGGTCATCGGGCGCAAAGAAGTCGAAACCGGCGAAGTCAACCTCCGCTCCCGCATCCACAAGCGCCTCGAAGGCAACTACCCCACCGAAGCCCTCCTCAACCTCCTCATCACCCTCATCGCCGACAAAACCCTCCCCGAAGTGGCCTAAGGGTGACCTAAATCTCCGAAAAGTCTTCAGATGGAGTAGGCTCTTTCATTTCCGGGAAAATCCTTTGAAAATCATTACCGTAATTTTAATCGACATTGACGTTAGCCGCGAAAATGGCACCTTTATCAAGACATGTCTGAGCAGCTTCGCGATAAATCTGACGACAAAAACCAACTGGATTATCGCCTCAACAAACTCCTCATCAGCCATGAAAACACCAAGGAAATCTGCCGCACCATCACCAGGTTAGCGAAATATGGAGTCATCCTCGGTTGTTGCTGGCTCGCGCTCCAGGGACTAAAGGAACTAACTGGCCTCCCCCTAGATACACTCCTTCCACTAAAAAACCTCATCGAAGCCATCAACCTGGAGCGGATAATCTGGGCAGCGGTAGCACTCCTTACGTCAACTGGTTACTATATCGAAAGACAACGAAACCGCCGAGCCATCAAAGTCCTCGGAAACCAGCGACAGGAGCTTGAGAAAGCCGACCCGAGCCGAATCGGCACGAACCTCACCGCTGACGGCAGAACCCCTAAAGATCGACCCTAACCATTCAACCTTGCCATGACCTTCATCTTTACTGCTTTGGCTATCTTGGCCGTCATTTTTGCCTGGAGATACTACCAGCAGACCGTGCTGGGGTGGCAGCGTGATTCCCTCTTCGACCTCCGCGATCAATTAAGGGCCGACTTCCTCCGCGCGGGGCTAGATCTGGAACACCCTGTCTATCAAGCTTTGCGGGCGACCATCTGTGCGAAAATCGACTTCCTTCATCGTGCCTCGCTCTTGTCGTTGTTCCTATGGAGCCACTCCCTGCGGCGTTCGCCAGAACTCCTGGCTCACTTAGAGCAACGGGAAGACCTCCGGTTTGCTACCGATGACCCTCGGCTTAAGGACCTCGTTAAGACCTATCGCGACTGTGCCAATCGCCACATCATGGCCTATATTGGGTTAACGAACGTGCTGGTTCTCGGAATCCTTTTACCACTCACGGGTGCCTACCTTCTGCACGGATTCTGGCGTCACTCACTGCGTGCGATGACGCCCTTTTTAGAGTGGATCACCCTGCAATGCTCTTCGCTAGCCTCGCGATTCGTCGATCAAAACCAAGTTGATAGCATCAGCGGATGGGCGACGCCCCGCAGCGTCGGACACCATGCAGCCTGATCGCCTGACCTGGCCCCAACCCAATGCAACCCACTAAGAACGCCTCCCCCGCCAGTTCCACCCCTCCCCAGGCCACCCCCGGACTCCCCCCCGGCCCGCTCGCCCTGGCCCGCGAGGCCGTGGCCGGCATGAAAGCCTACACCCCTGGGCTGCAACCGACCGGCACCGGCTGGATCAAGCTCAACACCAACGAAAACCCCTACCCGGCCAGCCCGTCCGTCGCGGCGGCCATCGGCGCCCGGTTGGCCGACCCGCTGGCGCTGCGCCGCTACCCCAACCCCACCAGCCAGCCCCTGCGCGCCGCCATTGCCGCCCACCACGGCCTCCAGCCGACGCAGGTGCTGGTCGGCAACGGTTGCGACGACATCCTCAACCTCCTCATGCGGGCCTTTACCGACGGCGAGCGCCCCGCCGCGATGCTGTCGCCCTCCTACTCGCTCTACCGCACGCTCGCGACCATGCAGGGCACGCCCCTCATCTCCGTGCCGCTCGACGCCTCCATGCGGCTGCCGATCGAGGCCGTTCTGGCCACCCAGGCCCACGTCCTATTCCTCACCTGCCCCAACGCCCCCACCGGCGTCGCCTTTACCCCCGACGAGCTGGCAGCACTGGCCGCCCGCTGGCCCGGCCTGCTGGTCGTCGATGAAACCTACGCCCCCTTTGCCGACCACAACGCCGTCGGCCTCCTGGCGCAGCACCCCCGGCTGGTCGTCACCCGCAGCTTTTCCAAAGCCTACAGCCTCGCCGGACTCCGCGTCGGCTACGCCCTCGCCGCTCCCGAAACCATCGACCTCCTCGACCGCGTCCGCGACAGTTACAACGTCGACGGCCTGGCCCAAGTCGGTGCCCTCGCCGCCCTCCAAGATGCCACCTGGTGGGCCACCACTCG
>DAIQNO010000332.1:0-3020 GCA_036788355.1 Opitutales bacterium
GTTGGCCTGCACCGCGAACCAACTGCCACCCTTTGTCCGGTAGCGCCCACCAAGGATGCTCACTTGCAGGACAGACCATGTCCCGTCGATTCCCTTTCCTGTCACTTTAGCCGAGATCGCGTAAGGGTGGAGCTGGTCGTCGATCTCCTCATTCCCTCCCCCTTCTCCCCCGGATGGCCGACGGCGGATGGACAGCGTCTCGACCTGATCCTCCGGGTCCCGCGACAATTTCAAGCTCCGCTTTATCTCCTCGATCTCGGCATGAGCCAGGCGATCCTCAACTCTTTTCTCTGGAAGCGTGTCATCCATATACTAAAGGTAATCGCTGAATTTCCCGACAAGCTTCGTCTGCTTGATGCGATACCATTGGACCCCCTCATCCGTCGTAATGTCCTCGTGGATTTTTCGTTTGAGAACCGGTTCCGTAGCGTTTAGAAAACCTGCGTAGCTTGGGTTCGACCCGCCGCTGCCAGCGACAGACGAGACGGGGTCGTTCAGGTAGGTGGTGTTGTTTCCCGAGAACACGACATCCCGTGCAAGGAGGTTTCGCGTGAAAGCCTTTGTGAGAAATTCCGCCATGCCCGTTGCCTCCGGCGTGAAGGACACGTTCACCCACGCGCCACCTTTAATTGAGTAGGGCACCGGGTTGTTGGATGATATTACCACGGTGGCATCTGTTGTCAGCGTCTCAGAGTATTCGACAAGGACAGCGATCTCACCGCCGGGGTATGGTGTTATACCCCCGAAGCTGGAGTCGACGGGGCCGGGGTAGTTGTAAGTGTCCCAGTCGATGTATTGCTTCACGGTGTCGCCCGAGGATAGGGGCGTCCCGTCCTTGTTGAGCATTACGACTGTTTCAAACTTCATAAAGCCCTCGACGTTTTCCGCCCGGGCTCGGTAGAGGGGGGCTTCTTCCCCGTTGCGGAAAATAATGTGAGCCTCTCCGGCGAGGCTCTCTCCAGCTTTGAGGGCAGTGGGTCGAATGCGCAGGCCCTGGCTGGTAAATCGCACGTAGAGGATGCCGCTGTCGTTATCAAACTGCTTGGTTGCGGAGAGCAGGCCTGCCTCCGCCCAGCGGGTGATGAAGCGCCCGCGGCGGTCGTCGCTGTCGTCGTCGAACCCGGCGAGGTAGAGCGTCTTGCCGCCGTTGCTGAGGGTGCTGGTGCCGACCTGATCTTCGTTGTAGGGGGCGGCGGTGCCAGGGCGGGCGAGCTGCACCTGCTCCAGCTGGCGCAGGCCGCTCTCGGTGGAGCGGGGCTTTACGGCATCTTCGAGGGCCCAGGTGCTGGTGAGCGTCTCGTAGCGCTGATAAAGCTGGAATATGGAGATGCCGCCGGGGAGGAAGACTTCATCTGTCTTCTCATCGATGAGGCGGCAGTTGGCAAAGGCCTGGTTGGGATAGAGCGCGTGGATCTCGTGCTCGGTGCCGGGGGTGGTGCCATCCAGCAGATCGTAGCCGCCGAATATCTGGAGTGTGAGCTCGGTCTGGCGGCCGAGCTTGCGGTCTTTGATGTTGAGCCAGCGCTCGACGCGCAAGCGGCCCTGCCCCAGGCGGGTAACGAGGGGCTCCCGGGCGGGCTCTAGGTGGGCATTGGCGAGGCTCATTTAGGTGGGAAGGTGGGACAGTTATTTGACGGCTTTAAAGCGTGGGCCGAAGAGGCGCACGGCGCGATACATCGTGGCCCGCTTCCATGCGGGGACGCGGAGCACCTCCATGGCCTCCAGAAACACGGCGTGAGTGGCTGCGCTGTCGATCCCGGTGGATCCTCGCAGATCGCAGAGCCAGTCGTGCACGACGGCTGCCGGCACGTATGGACCGTGGGGCGGCAGGATGCGCCAGAATACCCTCGGGATGCTGGCAAAGTCGGTGCGGTAGCCGACGGGCACGGTGATCACCTCATCGAGCAGGAGCGAGTCGTAGCGGTAGGGCAGTTGTAGCTCGTAGGGCCGCTTGCCGCCGATCCAGATGAGGGAGAGCGGATCAAGGAAACCGCCGGGCTCGTTATTGGCCTGGGCGGTGATGCGGTTTGTGGCGATGGCGCGGCTCATAGGGATGGGAATGGGCTTAAGTGGCCGGAGCCACTTTTTGAAGTGATACCAGGCGAGACGGCGGTGCAGCTCCGGATGCGCGTCTTTTGCCATGGCAGGCGGACCGGTGGATCAAGGTATGGGCAGCGGCGTGAGGATGCGCTCGGCATTGCCACCGAGGGCGGCACCGAGCTCGACGGCGTATTTCAGCATGTTCTCCTGGGCGCGGGCCTGCACGGTGGCCGGGTCGCTCGCGTTGGCGCTGAACTTTACCATCTCGACGATGCCTGTCTCGGGATCGGTGACGGTGCGCTCGTAGGAGATGTCCTTCTCGGAGCTGTAGCTGAGGGCGGGCATGCCGGTAGCGGGGGCGGTGCTGTAGTCGATCGTGGTTTTGATCGGGCTGGTAGAGAGGCAGCCGGTGAGGGTTGCAAGGATGGCGAGTAGTAGGATAGTGATACTGTATTTCATGCGGTGGGTGGGTTTGATTTCGTAGGCTGGTTAAATATCAAGGGCCTTTTCGATGACTTTGATGCGCTCATCCATCCGTTCCATCCTGTCAGTTGCCCTAGTGACGGCCGTGGCCACCTTCCAAGCCGCCGCCACAAGAAAGCTGGAGACCACCACAAAGATACCGAGGGGTATAAGAGTGTGCTCAGAAAGAATAGAAGCTGTCCCGCTGGCGATAGAAGCTGCGGTGGTCAGGGCGAATTTTGCGGGAGCGTCGTGCATGATTAAAGTTCCTCTGGGTCGGGGGTGGGCCAAGTGATTGATGTGGAGTCCCTCAACTCAAGTCTTGAAAGCACGGACAGAATCATGCTCAGGCGGCGTCCGTCGAGCGCGTCAGTCAAAAGGTCCGCGCCGTAGTAGCGCAGCCCGTCAGCGTCCAATCTGCCGCTCCAGTCGGTCAGCGGTTTGGCATCGCCGTAAAGCGTTTCGATCTCGATTTTGTCGGCATCACTCACTGGACCCAGCACCCAGCGCGACAGCCA
>DAIQNO010000333.1:0-3017 GCA_036788355.1 Opitutales bacterium
TCCGGGCCATCTTTGACGGCGCAACCACCATTGAGGAGGTGCTAAAATACACCTAGGCGGGTGGAGACCATTTCGGCGTTCTCCTTTCCTCCGCTGAGGTCGCTTTTCCGGTTATTTCCTGCGACAGCGATGCCCCACCCTACCCCACCCCCGTGGCGCTTCTCCTTTCCTTCCTTTTAGACCCCGATGCCCCGTTACAGCTATTCTGCGATTGATTCCACCGGGCGTGAGCGTGCCGGTAAGATCGAGGCCCTCAATGAGGGAGACGCCCGCAGCCGACTCTCGGGCCAAGGTCTGATGGTCAGCTCCATTGGCGTGGCCGCTGGTTCACCCAAGGCCACAGCTAACGCCCTGCGGGGGAAGTCCAACACTGTGGCCACCCTTTCGGCGAGTTCCTCGACGCGGGTGGGGCAGGAGCAGTTGACGTTGTTCACGCGGCAACTGGCGACGCTTCTGGAGTCGAGGTTGCCGTTGCTTCGCTCCTTGGAGGTGATGGTGCGCCAGGAGCGCAGTCCCCGCTTCAAGGCGGTGTTATCGACGGTGGCGGACAGTGTGCGCGGGGGGAACTACCTGTCGGACGGCTTTAGCCAGTTCCCCAAGATTTTTCCGCCCATTTACGTCAACATGGTCAAGGCGGGGGAAGCCGGGGGGGTGCTCGATACGGTGCTCTCACGTCTGGCGACCTTCATGGAAAAGGACCTGCGGACGCGGAAAAAGATCCAGGCGGCGATGATTTACCCTGCGGTGGTGATCACCTTCGCGGTGGTCATCGTGGGGTTGTTGATGGTGCTGGTGGTGCCGTCTTTCGAGAATATTTTCGCCAGTCAGCTCGGTGGGGCCGCGTTGCCGGTGCCCACGCAGATCCTGATAACGGTGGCGAAGTTTCTGACGCCGAGCTCGGTGCAGCAGGTGGCCATCGCCCTCGGCAGTCTGGCAGTGGTGATTTTCGCGGTGGTCTTTTTCTTCCGCAGCCCCGTCGGGAAATCGGCGGTGGACTGGATGGCGCTGAATGCTCCGGGGATCGGGGCGTTGGGCACCAAGGCTACAGTGGCCCGCTTCACCCGCACTTTCGGCACGCTGCTTTCCTCCGCTGTCCCGATCTTGCAAGCGATCCAGATCACGCGAGACGTGATCGGTAATCGCTTTATCTCCCAGGCGCTCGACCGCGTTCACGACCGGGTGCGCGATGGGGAAAGCCTGGCCCTCCCGCTCGACCAGCAGGATGTTTTTCCGGTGATGGTGACGAGCTTGGTGGAAGTGGGTGAGGAAACGGGCCAGCTCCCCGAGATGCTGAACCGCATTGCGGATAACTACGATGAAGACCTCGACAACGCCGTCAGCGCGCTGACTTCGATCATCGAGCCGATCCTGATCGTTTCCCTGGCGGTGGTGGTGGGGGGCATTGTCATCGCGCTGTTTCTGCCGATCGTCGAGATCATCAACACCACGATGAAGTAGGCCTTGACGCTCAACGACTTCAGTAAAAATGCCGTCCCGGAGGGGGCGGTTTCGGTCGGTGACTTCAACCGCCGGGTCAAGGAGTTGCTGGAAGGCGGGATTCCGTCTTGCTGGGTGCGCGGGGAGGTTTCCAACCTCAAGCGCCAAGCCAGCGGTCACCTGTATTTCACGCTCAAGGATGCGGAAAGCCAGCTCAGTTGCGTGCTGTTTCGCGGCAATGCGGCCCGCCAGTCGGTCGAGTTGCGAGACGGCCAGAGTTTCCGGGTGCTCGGCGAGGTCAGCGTTTACCTGCCGCGGGGCACCCATCAGCTCGTCTGCCGCGAGGTGCAGGCCGACGGTCTGGGGCGGCTGCAGGCGGCTTACGAGGCCCTGCGGGGGAAGCTGGCGGCAGAGGGGCTTTTCGCGGTGGAGCGGCGGAAGCGGCTGCCGGTGTTCTGTCGGCGGGTGGGCTTTGTGACTTCGGCCTCGGGCGCAGCCTGGAAGGATTTCACCTCGATCCTGGCGCGACTGGGATGGGGCGGAGAAGCGGTCTTGATTCCCGCCCAGGTTCAGGGGGCGGGTTCGGCGGCTTCGGTGGTCGGGGCCATCCGGCGGGCCGCCCAGCCGTCGCTGCGGCTGGAGCTGCTGGTGGTGGGTCGCGGAGGCGGCAGCCTGGAGGACCTGTGGACGTTCAATGAGGAGGCGGTGGTGCGGGCCGTGGCGGGTTGCCGGTTGCCGACGATTTCGGCGGTGGGTCACGAGATCGACGTGACGCTGTGCGACTTCGCAGCGGATGTGCGCGCGGAAACGCCGTCAGCCGCGGCGGAGCTGCTGGCGGCGGCCCAGAGCCGGTGCCGGGAAGCCCAGGTCGGCCTTGCGGAGGCCCTGGAAGCGGCCCGGCAGCGGGCTTTAGAGGCGTTCTCGGTGCGCGTGAGCAGCCTTTCCGAGCGGCTGAGGGTGCAATCTCCGCAACGGCAGCTCGAGGCCGCTGCCCAGCGGCACGACGAGGCTGCCAGCCGGCTGGAGGTGGCGCTGCGCCTCAATCTGGAGCCGGCGCGTCGGCGGTGGCAGGCCAGCGCGGCAGCCTGGCGGAACCGGCCAGTGCCGGCGGCCTTATTGCCGGCTCAGGAGCGGCGAGGTCAACTGGCGGCGAGGTTACAGCGGGCGCAGCAGCTCGCCTGGACGGCAGCCCAGCAGCGCACGGCCAACCTGGCCGGTCGCCTGGAGCAGGCAGGACTCTCGCAGGCCCTGCAACGCGGCTTTCTGACGGCTCAGGACGCCTCCGGCCAGTTCATCACCCGCCGCGCCCAGCTCACCTCGGGCCAGCGCATCCACCTGCACTTCGCCGACGGCCCCGCCGCTGCCCGAGTCGAAGAGGGCTGAGGTTGCTGCCCGCGTTGAGGAGGGCTCGGGCCAGGCCGTTAAAATCCGGAAAGGCGGTTTTCCTCTCAGGGAGGGGCGCTGGAGGGGTCAGGTTGATTGCCGGGGGGCTTCAGTCAGAGGAGCGGTCTCCGTCGCAAGAACGCCCTTTTGGGCCTTGATGAGGCGGCTGAGGTCGGTGCCGAGCGTGGCGATGGCCT
>DAIQNO010000334.1:0-3014 GCA_036788355.1 Opitutales bacterium
AAATCCTCAAGAATTCTGGCCCCACTTACAGTCGAGAAATCATCGAACGCGAGCTGGGACTTTGAATTCAGCGCAACTGCCCACAAGCACCCCCCCTCACCTCGACATGACGGCGGCTAGGCGGGTGGCGGCAGCGGGCCAGGGGGTGGTTTCTTTGGGGGTGAATTGCTTGACAGCGTAGGAGCGGCGGATGAGGTCGCGGGCGGCGGCGAGGTCGGCCAACGTGCCGTCAGCGATCATCTGGACGGCGAGGTTGCCAAGGGCGGTGGCTTCCGCTGGGCCGGCCGAGACTGGGCGGTCGAGGGCATCGGCGGTGAATTGGTTCAACAGGGTGTTTTTTGAGCCGCCGCCGACGATGTGCAGACCGTCTAGGCGGTAGCCAACGATGCCCTCCAGGTTGGCTACTGCCAGGCGGTATTTCAGAGCGAGGCTCTCAAGAATGACGCGCATCAGGCCGCCGCGGGTCGCGGGCACGGGTTGGCCGGACTCCCGCAGCCAAGCCGCGAGGCGGGCGGGCATCCCGCCAGGGGCCACGAAGGCCGGGGCGTCAGCATCCACCACGGCGACCAGTGGCGGTGCCGCCTCAGCCTCGCGCACCAGGGCCTCGTAGCTGACTTCTTGGCCCGCCTCGGCATCCCAGGCCCGCTTACATTCTTGGACGAGCCAGAGGCCGGTCAGGTTTTTCTGAAAACGGATGCAGGGGCCGTAACCCACCTCGTTGGTATAGCCCGCCGCGAGGGCCTCGGGCGAAAGGATCGGCTGCGGGCTCTCGACGCCCAGCAGCGACCACGTCCCCGAACTGAGGTAGCCGGTGCGGGCCGTGGCCAGCGGAGCCCCCACGACGGCCGAGGCGGTATCGTGCGAAGCCACCGCGACCACCGCGAGCCCCTGGCCCGCCACCTGGGTGGTGCCCACCTGCTGGCCAGCCTCGGTAAACGGCCCGAAAAGGTGCGCGGGCAGTCCCAAGGCCGCCATCGTCTCGTGGTCCCAGGTGCCCGTTGATGGGTTATAGAGCTGGCTCGTGCTGGCAATGGTGCGCTCCGTGCGTCGCTGGCCCGTCAGCAGAAAGTTGAGCAAATCGGGCGTAAAAAGGAGGCGGTCGGCCACCTTGAGCGAGGCATCCCCCGCCCGGTGCGCGGCGTAGAGCTGGTAGAGGGTGTTGAAAAATAGCGACTGCACCCCCGATCGGCTAAAGAGCACCTCAGGCGGCACCTGGGCGTGGACGGCGGCGATCATGCCGTCTGTGCGGGGGTCGCGGTAGGCGTGGGGCAGCCCCAGGAGCTCCCCCGAGGCCGACAGCAGCCCGTAATCTACCCCCCAAGTATCAATGCCTAGGCTGCGCACGCGTGGGCCAAACTTGGCCACCGCCGCCCCCAAACCCACCCGCACCTGGTGCAGCAGCCCGCCAATCGGCCAGTGCAGGCCACTTGGCAGGGCCACCGGCGGGTTCTCAAAGCGGGCGCACTCCTCCATTTGCAGGACGCCGCCCTCGACATAGCCCGCCATCACGCGGCCACTGCCAGCTCCTAAATCAACAGCCAGGTAAACGGGGTTACTCATGGACTTCCGTTACAACCACCGTGGGGTAAAAATGCAAGGCTAGGCCCGCCTCCTGAAACGGCGACGCCGAAAGCCCGGGCTCACCACAGCCAATCAGTGCCCCCGCTAATCGCTTCACCGGTGCAAAGTAATAGGAGGAGGCCCGGTTGAGCTTTGTCTCGTCACCCAAGAAATAAGCCTCGCCCGCGTGCTCCAGAATCGCCTCTTTCAGCGCGGCCTGCTGGGCGTTGCCCTCACTGACCCCGCGGTGGGCGTCGAGGCCGTTGCCGGAGAAGAACATCTTGTCGATGCCGTAGCGCAGGGCACCGGCCACCGTCGCCGGGCCGAGGTAGCTGAGGGAATCACGGTCGAGTTCACCCCCCAGCGCGATCAATCGGAGGCCCGGAAAGCCCGCCAGGGCCACCATCACCCGCTGGGCGTGGGTAATGACCGTGACCGCGACATCGGCGAGGAGTGGAGCCATCTGCAAGGCGGTGGTGCTGGCGTCGAGGTAGATCACCTCGCCTGGGGCAATCAGCGCCCGCGCCGCCCGTGCCGCCGCCTGTTTCTGGGCGATGTTCTGCACCTCACGCGTGGTCAGCGGGAGGTCACTGTGATCTCGCGCCAGGCGCACTGCGCCGCCGTGGGTGCGCTGCAGCCGCCCCTGCCGCTCTAGGGCCTCCAGATCGCGCCGGATGGTCTCATCCGTCACCTCAAGTCGGTCAGCCAGCTCGCCGGTGCGCACGCTGCCGTGCTCGGCGAGGTTGCTGAGGATCAAGCGGTGCCGCTCACGGGGTAACATGAAGCCTGGATTGTGGGAACCTGTGGGGTTTTCGCAAGTTTTTTTTGGTTTTCTGCGTTTTTACGCTTTACACCGCTCCTGTGACCGCACAATCTCCACAACATCGCTATGTCCGCCCCGACAACCCCACCACCCAGAGCCGTTATTGAGCACCTTGTCCGTCAATCCGTGTATCGGACGATGGGGCTGGGTCTGCCCAAGCAGGCGGGAGCGCCGAATCCGCTCCTGGTGAATGTCAGCGCGCGGCATTGCCACCTGACCCAAGAGGCCGTCGAGGCACTTTTCGGCCCAGGGCATCAGCTCACGCCGATGAAGTGGCTTTATCAGGAGGGACAATACGCCGCGAAAGAGTCAGTGACGCTGGTCGGGCCGCGCAGCCGGATTATTTCCAACCTCCGCATTCTCGGCCCCTGTCGCACGCTCAACCAAGTGGAGCTGGCCATGACCGATGCCGTTTCCCTCGGCTTCGACATCCCGATCCGCCTCTCCGGGGACATCAAGGCAACGCCTGGGTGCATGTTGATGGGGCCGCAAGGCTTCTTCGAACTGCCGGAGGGCGTCATCCGGGCGGCACCGCACGTCCACATGGCCCCCGCCGATGCAGAGTATTTCGGGGTAAAGCACCTCGACTACATGAAGCTGCGCGTCCACGGCGACTGCGCCACGACCTTCG
>DAIQNO010000335.1:0-3002 GCA_036788355.1 Opitutales bacterium
GCAGCCCCAAGCGGGGGCCATGGCGCAGCTCCGCAACTGGCCCTCGACGGTTTATGTGGCGGCGGTGCCTTGGCTGGTTGAACTCGGCCAGCGTCCCGAAAGCCATCCGGCAGCTCGCTGCTACCTGAAACTACTCCGCGAGTATGGGGCCTCCCAGACCGAGGCCCATACGACTTTCCCGTGCCTCACCAGCTTTCCTCAGGCGTTAAAGCCGTTGCTTCACTTCGACGGCAATTTCTTTAACCTAACGGCCCTAGAGAACAAGAACGGCACGCCGCTGACTGACGAAAGCAAGAGACCGGAGCTGCTTAAAAGTCTCCGTAGTCTCAATGACGCGGTCGGTTCCGCCGCCTCCAACTACTACGGGTTGCTCTTGATGGATGGCGACAGCATGGGGGCACGCCTGCAAGACCCCGCCTTGCGCGATCGAATTGGCGAGGGCCTGATCGCTTTCGCCGAAGCGGTGCCAGACATCGTCGAGAGGCACAATGGGATGACTATCTACGCCGGTGGTGACGATGTTCTGGCCCTCATCGCCCTGCCCGAAGCGATCGCCTGTGCAGCGGCCCTGCGGCAGAAGTTCGCCGCGGTGCTGAAGGAGAAATGCCCAGCGGACCAGGAGGGTTTTACGCTCTCTGGCGCGTTGTTATTCTGCCATTACAAGGCGGCTTTTAGCCGGGTGCTGCACGAGGCCCACCGCTTGCTCGATGAGGTGGCGAAGGCCGCGACGGGCCGCGACAGCCTGGCGGTGTCGATCGTCAGCCAAGCGGGCACCCAGGCCCTCTATGCGGCACCGTGGTGCTGGCTGGGGCTGACCGAGAACCACCGCCTGGCCCAGTTGCAAGTTCTGATCGGGAAAGACCAGGACGATGACCACCGTCTCAGCCCGAGCTACCTCTACCGGATGCAGGATCTGATCGGGAGGCTGGCGGAGCCGCCCACCGATGCCTCAGGCCGGTTTTTGGAGGTTTCCGCTGATTTCGATCTCCGGAAGTTGCTGGTGGCCGAGTGGTTCGTCGGAAAGGGCATGCCCAAGGCGCCCTCGGAAGCGGCGGAATTGCGGCGGAAAGTTTCTGAAGAATGGATCAGGCCATTGCTTGAGGTCAGCCAGCGGGTTACCAGGAAGGAAATCCAGTCAACGGCGGATGACGAGCCCAAGCGCTACAAGATTCTCGGCGAGCGCTCCACCTTCGCGCTGGACGCCGTGCGGGTAGCTCGGTTCCTAAACGCCGGCGGAAAGGAATCAGCATGAGCAAAGCGACCGACCGCAACCCTCAATGGCTGGCCTTGGAGCCCGGCGACGCGTGGTTCTTCCGCGACGGACGACCCTACCACGCGGGCGAGGCCAACCAAGCCAACGTCCGCAGCGAGTTTCCGCCCAACGCCCGCACCCTCATGGGCGCATTGCGAGCGGCACTGGCCCGCGCCAACCGCTGGGACGGGTGGTCGAACTGGAACGTCACCAAACCGGAGTTGACGCCGGCTATCGGCGATGGTCCGGAAGACTTTGGCGACCTGCGGTTGCGCGGCCCCTGGCTGTCTCACGGCGGGGAGCTGCTCCTGCCGGCCCCGGCGCACCTGGTCAGCTACGACCTCAAGGACGAGGCACCCACCAGCGACGGCCAGCGACCCACGCATTACGGGTTACTCCGGCCCAGTGATCATCCTGTGCCCACCGACCACGGCGATATCCGCCTGCCGCACCTTCCCCGCGATGGACTTGGCAAAATCAAGGCACCATCGGGCTGGGTGAAGGTGAGCGCGCTCAAGGACATCTTGGCCGGTTCCGCCGCCTCAGTGGTGCCTAAAAAGCGCCCGCCGGCAGAGAAACCAGCGGCGGAATGCAGCCCCGACCAGGATCTCGCAAAGTCCGAGAAGCAGATGCTGTTTTCGGCCAAAGAGCTCTGGCAGTTCGAGCCACGGGTGGGTATCCACCGTAATCCACAGACGCGGGCGGTGGGCGATGCGGCGGTTTTCAGCCCGGAGTTTGTGCGGCTGGCTAAGGACGTGCGGCTGGTCTGCGAGTTCGGTGGCGTGCCTTCGGACTGGCAGCCGCTGCCGGGCATCTTCCCCTTCGGCGGTGAGGGCCGCACGGCTCTGGGCGAGAAAATCACCGCGCCGGCCTTCCCGGAAAATGCGGTCGAGCATGGAGGTCACGTCCTCGTTTACCTCGCGACGCCCATGCCGCTGAGCCCCAGCACCAACGGCGGCATTTTTCACGCGCCGAGGGTAGGGGAGCCTCTCTTTGGGATTCCGGGGCTGACGCTGGTCTCGGCCTGTTGTGAACGCCCCATTTTTATCGGCGGGTGGGACTTTACCAAGGGCGGCCCCATCGCGCCGCGGCCCTACCTGCCCGCCGGGAGTGTCTTCTTCTGCCGGGCCGACGACGGTTTCACGCTTCCCCACCAACCGCTGAAGCTCACCGCTGCCGATCGCGCCCTCGGCCTCGGTCACCTCCTCTTTGGCCGGTGGCCCGAAACGGCATCCTAACCTCCAACGACCTTCTGCCTAAGCCCCTGCCCACCATGAACTACCGCATCCTCACCCTGCTGGCCGAGACCAGCCTCCATCCTGGCGCGGGACGCGATACCGGCGTCATCGACCTGCCGGTCGCTCGCGAGGCCGTCACCGACTTCCCGGTCATCGTCGGCCCCTCCCTCAAGGGTGCCCTTCGTGACAAGGCCCGGGAGGTTTCGCCCGGCCAAGTGGACTCACTTTTTGGCAAGGCCGACGACGGTGGGGCCTTGCTTATCCACGACGCCCGCTTGCTGCTCTTGCCCGTCCGCAGCCTCGACACGCCGTTCCGCTGGGTCACTTGCCCGCAGATCCTCGAACGCCTCCGCCGCGACCTCGATCGCAGCGGGCTCTTAGAGCAAGTGCCGCTACCCGCAGCCGCGTGCTTGGGACGGGGAAAGTTTCTCGGTCAAGGTGACGCGAAGTTAATTCTCGAAGAGCGGCTGTTCCAGCCATCAGGTGAGGCTGGAGAATGGGCTAAGCAGATT
>DAIQNO010000336.1:0-2995 GCA_036788355.1 Opitutales bacterium
CTGCACCATCGCCGCGTAGCATCCGAATTCGGCGGCCCGGCGTTGTTCCTCGCGGCGCAGTTGGCGCAGGGTGGCCCCCTCAACGGTGCCCCGCAGGTGCCGGTAAACGCCATCGGTGACCGTGACGCCGAAAAACCCCCGATCGGCTCTCCCATAACACTCCAGGATGCCGTGCAAAGCCATGAACTCCAGGTCATCGGCGTGGGCCCCGACTCCGAGGTGGGTTACTTTGCGAAAATCGCCGGGCAGGGCTAAAGACGGAACCGGTGGGATCCAGACCTCGGCACCGGGCTGGGACAGCGCGAGATGGGGTTGTGGCATAGTAGAGCGGGCGGTGGGCGGGTGATCGCGCAATCGCGCACCACGTTATGAGGCGGCCCAGATGACGCTCATAATGAAGAGAAAAATCAGCGTGCCAGCCCAGTTAGCAATCGTGTTTGAGGCGAGGGAAATGACCAATCCAGTGACCACGTTTTTACAGTCGGTCATGAAATGAATCAGTGCGGTCGTAACGACGATGTTGATCGCCAGATCTAAGAACGGTATCGTCTCTAACCAGGGCTGGAATGAGAAACCGAAATTGAGCAGGGAGTAGCTCGCAACGATCATTAAAGATAGCATGAAGAGCTGGCCTTTGAGGATGGGAAAGCCAACCCAAACAAAAGCAAAGTGCATAATGACCATGACGAGCATGAGCTGAAAAATCGCGATCCCGAGTTGCCACTTAAAGTCTGGCTCGAAGTCGTAGCTCTCGCCGTCATCAGTCCACCAGGCGCCATCCTCGGACTCGTAGTATTTTTGGTATTCTGTCCAGTGGTCTTGGCCGTATTTTTGGATGTAGGTGTCGGGGTCGTTGAAATACTCGGTCAGCTTGGCCTCGCGTTCCCGGTGCCAAGCTTTCGAGTATTGCGGCTCACCCTCGGCAACGGCGCTGGAGCCAGCGGTGCTGATCGGTGCAGCAGTGGCGTCGTTGAGTGCGGCTGGTGCGGCCTCAGGGACGGGAGGGCTCGGCGGCGACTCGGGAGGGCTCGGTGGGAGGGCTTGGCTGGTCGCCTGGGCGTCGCCGGTCGCGGGGGGCGGGCTTAGTGCGGCGTTGGAGGCGACTGACGGCGTGCTCGGGGGGATTGCGGGGGCGTTGGTGTTGGGGGTAGCCCTTGGTGCTTGGTCGGGGGCCGCAGGTTGCCCGCGCCCGTTGGGGAAGAGCACGCGGTTGGCGGCGCGACGTTCCGCCTCGGGGGCCTCTTCCCAGGAGCCATAAACCACCAGGCCCGTGGCACTTCGGAGCTGACCGCCGATCAATAACAGGCGCACGCCTTCACCGAAAGTGAGGTATTCTCGGTGGCCCATCGACATTACTGCGGTCGGTTCACCGAGTTCCAAAATGACGTCGTCGCGGCTCATCCCCTGGTGCAGGGCCTGGCCGAGGAGCACCGCGGGCCAGAAAAGAAGCAGCCACAGCCAGGAGAAGTCAGCCCTCCGAGCGAAGCGCGTTCTGGGATGCTGGACTCGCATTATCGGTGTTTTCTTGATAGTTTTTCCGGGCAGTGCAAGCGTGGATCGCTTGAGGTAAAGCCCTGTCACCAGCATGTTACCTGGTTGTGACAATCCACCATTTTCGGGTCGGTTTGGGGGGTGCCCTGGCGGCATTTTGGCGAGCGACGGCCTCGCTTAGGACGGAGGGTTCTCAGAGCTGGAGGTCTGCGCGGGGCGGTCTGCGGGGGGGCGTTTTTTTGCGGTGGACTCTGGCGGTGGGGAGCGGCAGTTTTCGCAGGCATGGAGTTTTCGGAAAGTAGCGGTGGGTCAAGGATGATCGGGCAAGGGTCAGTGGTCGCCGGGCGGCGTTCGACGTCGGGGACTTGGTGGCGGTCGGCCACCCTGGTATCCGGGTTGTTGTTGCTTCCCACCCTGGCCTGGGCACAAGGGCGACCGCCCGTCACGCGGGCGCAGCAGGAGAAGCCCTATAGCTTACAGTTGGGGCTGCGGCTGACGACCGGTGCGGAGGTGAGCTTCGGAAACCTTGGCGAAATCCCGTCCAACCTCGATATTGGGGCGGGTGGGGCACTGACGGGGATCCGTTTTTACCACGACGGGGCCATTAACCTCGATGCCCCTCGCACCACGGGCAACTTTGCCGAGGTCGATGCCGCAGGTGCCCCACTGGGTAACCTGGTTGACAACGGCGACGGCACTTTCGACCTGGTGGATGTCGGAGGTAACACCGTAGCCCGCGGGGTGGCCTTTCAGACGGGCCAGACGCGGATTTATGGCTTTCAGGATGCCAGCCAGGTTTCCGGGGCGGACCTGTCCCTCAGCACCTTTTCCGCGACCTCCCAAGGGGGCACGGCTTCGGCGGAGAGCAGCCTGGCGGGAGGCTTCGAGCTGACGGTGGCTCGCGATTTCGGGAAGCTCCTCAACGGGCGGGTGCAGTGGGGCGTGCAACTGGGGGTGGGCCTGACGAGTGTCGGATCCTCGACCAGGGGGACGGTGCCCGTGAGCATTACCCAGACGACGGACACCTACACCGCGATCGCTCCTCTGCCGACCACCCCGACGCCGTTCATCGCCCCGTCCTCCGGAGACCTGGTGCTCGGCACCACGACGATCCCAGGGGGATTGGAGACTACGGTTCCAGTGGGCACTACCGGCGTCAGATCCTCGTCGGTTTTCAACGGAACCGCTACCGGCGACTGGGAGATCTCCGGGGCCTACTACTCGGCCCGCTTGGGGCCTTCCGTCAGGGCCTTTTTGACGGAGCAACTGGCTTTCAACGCCAGCGTCGGGGCATCTTTTTCCATCGCCACGACCGAGTATTCCGCCAGTGAGAGCATCGACCTGCCTAACTTGGCGCGTCCGGCCCGGGTGAGTGCTTCCGATGATACCAGCGAGTTTCTGATCGGTTTTTACGCCGAAGTGGCGGCGGAGTGGTGGTTCTCTCGGACGACGGGGATTTTTCTGGGCGGCAGCTACCAGAGCCTCGGCGAGTATGACCAGCAGC
>DAIQNO010000337.1:0-2980 GCA_036788355.1 Opitutales bacterium
GGTGATTGCTATAGGGCTTGCCCAGCACCCGGCTTTACCGACATCCTCCCGTGATGGCTAACCCAAGTAAACCACAACTGCTGAGTTTTCTGACCTGCGACGGCGTCCACCAAGACCCTAGCACGCGTAAATACACGCTGCTGGGTCTCTTCAATGGGCTGCAAGGCGTGCAGTTTCCGATGACCCACCCGAGGATGTTCGCCTTCGTCAATCTGTCGGAATTACGGGAGGGTGAGCATCAACTGCGGCTTTCCCTGGCGCTGCCCGGCCAAGAGCCGGTGTTCCTAGGTGAGCAGACCTTTCATGCGGCGGGGCCGCTCCAGCGGGTGCAGCACGTCATCCAGATGCTGAACATCTCTTTTCCGCACGACGGCGACTACGATTTCATGCTGGAGATCGATGACGAGGTGCTGCTGATCGTGGCTTTTCCAGTGCGCGCCCTGCAGATGCCACCGGGCGTCCGGTTGCAAGGGTAGTGGTGCGCGACGGCCCGGCTGAAAACCGCTCTAGGCTCAATAAGCCAACCCGCCGAAGACCACCGCTCGGCGCGGCCAGGGTGACGGGTTGCCGTTGACAGCGAAGTGGAGTAAGCGCAGCTTTTCAGATGATCGCCGACTCCACTCCGACACTCTTGGCCTCGCTAGAGACGACCTTGTCGCCGGGGTCGGTTTTTTTGGATGCCGCGTCGCGCCATCGGGCATCGCTAGACTCGGCGCGGTTGTCCCGGCAACCCTCGGCGGTGATCCGACCTCGTGACGAGGCGGACATCGCGGCGCTCTTGAGGTTGGCCAACGAGACGAGGACGCCGGTGACGGTGCGCGGCAGTGGCTCGGCGACGACGGCCTCGGCGACCCCGGTGGAAGGCGGCTGGGTGCTCGACCTCGCGGCGTGGAACACCATCCGCATCGATCCCGAGCTCGGTTTCGCCACCGTCGGCGCGGGGGCGCTGACCAAGGCGGTGGACGACGCCGCCCGTGCCTACGGCTGGTTCTATCCGCCCGACCCCTCCTCCGCAGCCTACTGCACCATCGGCGGCAACATCGCCACCAACGCCGGCGGCTTGCGCGGGGCAAAATACGGCGTGACCCGCGATTACGTGGTCGCGCTGCGGGGCTTTCTGCCGACCGGGGAGGCCGTGCGGTGGGGCCTGCCGCTGCGGAAATACGCCAGCGGCTTTAACCTCCGCGACCTCTGGATCGGCTCCGAGGGGATGCTGGGGGTCATCACGGAGGCCGTGCTCAAGCTGCGGCGGCTACCAGCCGCCCGGTGGACGGCCCTGGCGATTTTTCCCCATGAAGCCACCGCGCTGGGTGCTGCGCGAGCCATCCTGCGGGCGGGGGTGATTCCGTCGGTGCTGGAGTTTCTCGACCGGCAATCGGTCGGCTGCGCTGAGCGTTTCACCGGGCGATCCCTCTCCGGCGGGCTGCCGAGTGCGGCCCTGCTGCTGGTCGAACTCGACGGCCATCCCGCTGAGGTTGCAGAGGATGCCGACCGCCTCCTCGACCTGCTGCAAGACCGGGCAGCCGATCTGCAGGTGGCCCGTGATCCGGCGGCCGCTGAAGCCCTCTGGCACGCCCGCCGAACCTGCTCACCCGCCATGTTCGCGCTGGGTGACACCAAGCTCAACGAGGATGTCGTGGTGCCGCCTGACGCCTACGGACCGCTCCTGGAGGCCACCTTGGCGATCAAAGAGGCCACCGGGCTGGCCACGCCGACCTTCGGCCACGTTGCCGACGGCAACTTCCACGTCCACATCATGTATAACCACGCGGATACGGCCCAAACTACTGCCGCCGTGAAGGCCCTGCACCAACTGATGGAGCGGGTGGTGGCTCTCGGCGGTGCCATCACCGGGGAACACGGCATCGGCCTCGCCAAAAGCCCGTTTTTCCGGTTGCAACACCTGCCGGCGGAAATTGCCGCCATGCAGCGCATCAAAGCCGCTCTCGACCCCGCCAACATCCTTAACCCCGATAAGCTCTTTACGCCCTTGCCGCTCTGGGAGCACCCGCGCGACCGCACGACCCAACTTCCGTGGGATAAGCGACACTGAGTGGGGGATCGCGGCTTCCTAGCAGTGACAGCTCGCTCCGCAGGCGGTAGGCGGAGGGCAGTCTTCGCAGGTCGGCCGAGCTTCCAGAGGGCGCCGACTCCTGGGCAAAATAGCCTTGAACAGTGCGCCTCGGGCTTCAGAGCCGTTTTGACAGAAGACCGTGCCCCCGTGGGCCTCGATAATGGTCTTGGCGATCGACAGTCCCAGCCCGATCGAGGACTCGCCCCCGGTGGGCTTGGCGCTCAGCCGTTGAAACTGCTGAAAAACCAGAGCGAGGTCTTCCTCCGTAAAACCAGGGCCTTGATCCTTCACCGCGAGCGTGATCGCGTCATCGGCGACGTGAAGATCGACCTGCACTTGGGTTTCCGGGTAAGAATACTTTACCGCATTATTCAGCAGATTATCGACGGCCTCCAGCAGGCGCACCCGATCGCCTTCAATCGGTGCGGACTCTGGGGCGTCGATCCTGATGGTGATGCCCTTTTTCGAGGCCGCCGAAGCGTTGAGGCGGTAGGTCTCCTCAACGGTCTCGCGCAGGTCGTAAACTTCGTTGTGGAGAAGGAAACCGGTTCGGCGGACGGCCGCATTGGCGAGCAGGTTTTCGACGATGTGAAGCAGGTGCCCGCTGGTGTCGGCGATCCTCGAAACCATCAGCCGCGCCCCGGTCGGCTCCTGGCGATCCAGCTTGAGTTCCGCCATCTGGCAGAAGCCCCGGATGGCCGCCAGGGGGTTTTTGAGGTCATGGGCCACGATGGCGACGAAATCCGTCTCCGCCTGCCGGGCCTGCTCGGCCTCATCGCGGGCGAGGCGCATCTGCTCGGCAGCGTTCTGCCGCTCGGCAATAGTCAGGAGGGTCGAAGTCCGCAGGTTGCTGGAGAGCTTTGAAATGGCGTAGGAGAGGATCAGGGCGATCAGTGTGGCAAAGAG
>DAIQNO010000338.1:0-2969 GCA_036788355.1 Opitutales bacterium
CCACCGCCGAGATGGTCTTCAGCAAACTGGTCGTCACGGAGAGCTGATACGGTGGCCGGGCTAAGCACTTTTCGCCCGCCAGGTAGTTGCGATTTCGAGGAATGCTTCGACGGAATCTAGTCGAGCTTGCGGAGTGATGCCGTGTCCTAGATTCAGGATATGGCCGCGCCCGCCCAGGCTGTCGAGCAGGTTGCGGGTTGCGGCTACCACCGGTTCGGGCGGCCCTTCGAGGAGGGTTGGCTCCAGATTTCCCTGAAGGGGCAGGGGACGGCCTGCGGCGGCTCCCAGAGCTGCGCGAAACGCCGCCAGGTTTACGCCCGGATCGAGGCTCAGGGCGCTGGCCCCTAGCCCGGCCAGGGCTTCGCGATGTTGCGCCACGCCTTTGGCGAAAAAGATCACCGGGCCGACGTCGCGCAGCGCAGCGATGATTTCGCGATTCCATCGCAAAGAGCAGGACTCGTAGTCTGCTGGGTCGCAATCGGCACCGTGACTGTCGAAGAGTTGCACGGCATCGGCACCCGCCGCGAACTGCATCCGGCACAGCTCAATCACCGCTTCGGAAAGGTGCTCCAGCAGCCGCCCGAAGGCTGCCGGGTTGGAGGCCCGCAGTCGGTGAATCCCGCTAAAGGAGCCGCCTGGTGGGGGTGAGCCTCCTTCGGCCATGTAACACGCCAACGTCCAAGGGCACCCGGCAAAGCCCAGCAACGCTCGACCTGGCCCGATCTCCTGGCGCACCAGCCGCAAGGCCTGCGGTAGGTAGTCCAGAGCTTCGGTGACGGCGGTGGCCGGGCGCAACGCCGCGATCGCGGCCGCCGATTCTAGTCGGTGGGCCATCCCGATGCCGCCACCGTCGCGAAAATGATAGGGCTGCCCGAGCGCCTCTGGCACAATCAGTATGTCCGAAAAGACGATCGCAGCATCGAGCGGGAACCGCCGGAGTGGCTGCACGGTGACTTCGCAGGCCAACTCCGGGGTCTGCACCATTTCCAGGAAGCTGTGCCGCTGCCGGAGGGCCCGATACTCGGGAAGGTAGCGCCCGGCCTGCCGCATCATCCACACCGGCGGACGATCCGGGCAGCCACCGGCCAAAGCCTCCAAAAAACGTTCCCGCGAAGTTACCATGATCCCCTGACGGTGTTTTGAGCTGCGCCCCTTGGCAACGCCCGATGCAGCGAATCGCCCTCCGGAAACGCTGACGGGCTCAACTAAGGCCGCGCTGTGGCTTCCGGGCATCCCCAGGGCCTTGCGGCCAAGACGCCCGCCCGCGCCGACGGGCTGATCTCCGATTCAACGACGCCTGGTCGTTCCAAGCCGGCGCTCCGCCCCTTGCCTTACGGCAAGATGGGCAACATGATTTCCGAGGTGGGTGCTTCGGGGTCGGTGGAGGACTTTTTTGGTCAGGATGCGCGGTTGGTGGCGCGGCAGCTCCTCGGGGCGACGCTGTGGCGGCAGCGGGAGGAGGGTGAGGCCGTTGGCTGGCCCATCACGGAAACGGAGGCTTACGTCGGCCCGGAAGATGCCGCCAGCCATGCCTACCGGGGACGTCGCACCCGCCGCACCGAGGTGATGTTTGGGCCGCCGGGCTGCTGCTACCTTTACCTCTGCTACGGCCTGCACTGGATGCTTAATTTCGTGACTGGGCCGGTCGGATTTCCGGCGGCGGTGTTGATCCGAGGGGTGGGGGTGGTGCGCGGGCCGGGCCGGGTAACGCGACACCTCGGCCTGGATGGTGCCCGCAATGGCCTGCCCCTCAGCCCGGAAACGGGCCTGTGGGTGACGTTGGCCGAGACACCCGTGCCGGAGGCGGAAATAACCACCGGCCCGCGGGTCGGCATCGATTACGCCTCGGAACCATGGCTGAGCCAGCCCTGGCGTTGGCAATATACGCCACCCGCGCGGTAGGATCGCGACGGTTGGGAGTCTCTGCCGCGTGATTGCCGAAGTGTCGTTGAAGCAACAGGATTTAGCCGTGAAGCCAGGCTTGCAAGAGGAGCATGAGGGCGAGGCTGGCGGTGGCGATGGTGCCGGTTTCCTTGGGGTGGCCTTCGGCAATGGCCTCAGGCAGAATTTCCGCAAAAACCATCCAGAGCATCGCGCCGGCCGCAAAACCGAGTCCCAGTGGCAGCAGCGGCGCAGCCACGACGACCAGCAGAAAGGCGGGCACGGCCATCAGCGGCTGCGGCAGACTGGAGGCGATGCTCAGTCCCGCCGCTCGCGTCACCGAGGCTCCCTTGGGCACCAGGGTCAGGCTGATGGCGAGGCCCTCCGGGATGTTGTGCAGGGCAATGGCCACCGCCAAATACAGGCCCAATTCCTGACCGCCTCCGAAGGCGACGCCTACGCCCACGCCCTCCGCCAGGGAGTGGATGGTCATCACCGCAAAAACGATCAGCGCGTGGCGGGCGTCATTGCCTTGCAGCGAGCCGAGGGTCAGGTGCGGAAACCCCGCCAGCCAGCGGTCGGCCAGCAGGATGAAAGTCAACCCGGCGAGGGCACCCGACACCGTCAAAATCGCCCCATCGGGCCGCAGCAGACCCTCACTCAGCAGACTAAAGCTGGCGGCCATCATCATTCCCGAAGCCATCGCCTGGGCCCGCGCCAGCCAACGCGGAGAAAACCGCCGGGAAATCAAAAACGGCACTGCGCCGAGCCCCGTGGCCAGGGCCGTTAGGGTAGCAAACCAGAGCACCAGCGGCCACGTCGCGGCGGGAGGCAGCCCCAGAGGATCGACACCAGGCGTCACAAAGTTTTAAGGGTATCGGGGTTGGCGCACCCTCGTCGAGGTTTTTCCGGCTGGGCGACCCTTTCCGGGATGGACGATAAGCTACAGCCCGGAGAGCCCGCTAGCGTCGGGAGGTCGGCCCATTTTACGACGTTTTTCAGTCAAAATGGGTGATGACCTTGCGGGGAAATCAGGTCAATAACGCGTGTCTTCGTGTGGGCCATTCACTTTTGAGTGAAAGTTTTCT
>DAIQNO010000339.1:0-548 GCA_036788355.1 Opitutales bacterium
TGAATACCCGCAGGAATTGCAGTCGCACTACCGCTTTTTGCAAAAAAAACACCCGCACGGGTTGGCGCGGGTGTCATAGGGGGAGGTCGGCTGCCAAGTCAGCCTCACCGACTTGGCTACGATGCTAGTTGATCGCCCACTTCTTGCGGAGGTAGTGGCCGAACGCGATGACCTTCTTTTTCCGGCGACGCACTTCGGCGGGTTTCTCGAAATAGCGCTTAGCCCGAGCATCCTTGATGATGCCCTCGCGGTCGAGCTTCTTCTTGAGGCGACGCAGCGCCTTTTCCATCGGCTCACCTTTGCGGATTTTGACTTCGATTGACATGATTTTTGTTCACCCCCTTGCGTTACTTGACTGGGAAACTCAAGAGACAACGACAGCCTACCCGCAGCGTCAACCCCATAATCCAAGGAAATGCTGGCGCGACGCTGGATTAAACTGCGGGGGAGGCGGCGGTCAACTTCGCTAGGAGCTTCGCTGGGAGCGCCGGAGTCCCCGCCGGTCGGTCTAAGGTGGAGATGCCGACGAGGACGTCGGCGTTCCCAGG
>DAIQNO010000339.1:558-2960 GCA_036788355.1 Opitutales bacterium
GCCGCCGGGGGGTGGTGCTCCCAGAGGTGGTGCTCCCAGAGGTGGTGCTCCCAGGGGCGTCTCCGCCGATCCCTCCATACCGCAGGCTCCCTTCGCAATTTTTATCTCGCTGGAGGCGGGTTTTGGCGGCTTTTTTGCGGTTGTGTCAAGGGGGGTGTTCTGGTTTCAACTAGGTGACACTTAGGAGTATCATGGCAGCAGCATCTTTTGATTTGGTGGTGATTGGGGCAGGGCCGGGCGGTTACGTCGCGGCGATCAAGGCGGCCCAGTTGGGGCTGAAGACGGCCTTGGTGGAGAAGGGGCACGTCGGGGGCACCTGCCTGAATGTCGGCTGCATTCCGTCGAAGAGCCTCCTGCATTCCACGGAATTGCATCACGCCGCGCGGCATTCGGCGGCCAAGCACGGCCTGATCCTTGGGTCGATCGGGGTAGATGTGGGGGCGATGATGAAGACCAAGGATGCCACGGTCGTTCAGTTGCGGAAGGGCGTCGCGGGGTTGCTGAAGAAGAATAAAGTGACGTTGTTGGCGGGGGCGGGTCGCTTGTTGGGTGGCGGCCAGGTGGAGGTTTCTGGCCAGGATGCCCAGGTTGTTTCGGCCAAGGAAATCGTCATCGCCACGGGTTCGTCGGCGATCGAGTTGCCTTTTTTGAAGTTCGACCGCCAGAAGATCGTTTCGAGCGATGAGGCGATCGCCTTTGACCACGTTCCGGCCCGGGTCGCGGTGATCGGTGCTGGGGCCATCGGACTGGAGCTGGGCTCGGTGTGGTGCCGGATTGGGAGCGATGTGACGGTGGTGGAGATGTTGCCGCAGATCGCCCCGCTTTTCGACGTGGATGTCGCCGAGGCGGCCCAGAAGATTTTTGCGAAGCAGGGCCTGAAGTTTGAACTTTGCACAAAATGCCTCGGTTACGAGCATCGGGGCGAGGAGGTGGTACTGAAGCTGGAAAAGGACGGCCAGACTTCCGATCTGGTAGTGGATAAGGTCTTGGTGGCCATCGGTCGTCGTCCGAACATCGACGGTCTGGGTGCCAAGGAGGTTGGGCTGGCGACGGAGCCGCGTGGGCAGATCAAGGTGGATCACCACTACCGCACCAACCTGCCGGGCGTGCGGGCCATCGGCGATGTGACCAACGGACCGATGTTGGCCCACAAGGCCGAGGAGGAGGGGGTCGCGGTGGCGGAGTTGATCGCCGGGAAGGCTGGGCACGTCAACTACGAGGTGATTCCGGGGGTGGTTTACACCGACCCGGAATTGGCCTTGTTGGGCCTGACGGAGAGCGTGGCGGCAGAGCAACAGCGGGCGATTCGCGTCGGTAGATTCCCGTTTATGGCCAGCGGTCGGGCTTTGGCCAGTGACGCAACGGACGGCTTTGTCAAAATTGTCGCTGACGCTAAATCAGACCGGCTCCTGGGGGCGCAGATTGTCGGTAAGGGTGCCGGGGAGCTGATTGCGACGGTGGTGGCGCACATGGAGTATGGTGGCTCGGCGGAAGACCTTGGGCGGACGGTTTTTGCCCACCCGACGATGGCCGAGTCGATCAAGGAGGCAGCCCTCTCAGTGAACAAGATGGCCATCCACGCGGTGTAGGGGGGGTTACCTTGCGATTTCCCTTAGCGGCTGACTCCGAAGACTCTGAAGGCCTCCCCGCCAACGTCATAGTGATGACCCCTCACGTTGCCCTTGCGGCCAAGTCGTCGATGGCCGAAATCCGCGCCCGCTTTGAGGGTGAGGTGGAGCGGTTTTCCAATCTGGAGACTGGCCAGACGGCGACGATGGACGCTGCGCTGGCGATGGACCTGATCACGCGGGCGGCCATCGCGGCCAGTTCTCCGATCATGCGGGTTCTGGATGTTGGTTGCGGGGCGGGGAATAATGCCCTGGCACTGAGGAGGCTGGTGCCCACGGATTTTGCGGTTGATTTGGTGGATTTGAGCCCGGCGATGCTTGCCCGGGCCACCGAGCGGCTTCAGGCGGTAAACGCGGGAGTGGTGCGTGCTTACTGCGAGGACTTTCGCGATGCTGACCTGCCCGAGGGGTCTTACGACGTGATCCTGGCGGCGGCGGTGCTGCACCACCTCCGGGATGACGGGGACTGGTTGGCGGCTTTTCAGAAGCTCTTTGCGTTGACGGCACCCGGCGGTAGCGTCTGGATCACCGACCTCGTCTCGCAGGAAAGTGCGGCGGCCGACGGCCTGATGCGGGAACGTTATGCAGCCTACCTGACCGCCCTGGGCGGTGCGGACTACGCGGCATCGGTCTTTGCCTACATTGCCCAGGAGGACTCGCCACGCCCGGTAACTTACCAGCTAGAGTTGCTGCGGCGAGTCGGCTACCAGCAAGTGGACCTCCTCCATAAGAACGGCTGTTTTGCAGCCTTTGGTGCCATCCGGTCAGGGTGAT
>DAIQNO010000340.1:0-2538 GCA_036788355.1 Opitutales bacterium
GGGGCACCGCCGAAGAACTCCTGGCCCACCTCCCCGAGGCCTCCACCAAGCCTGCCGCCACCCGCGCCACCGGCGGCGCGGTCCTCGACGCCCTCGCCAAAGTGGTGCCCCTGCTGCTCTCGGGCTCCGCAGACCTCCACGGCTCCACCAAAAACTACCTCAGCGGCCAGGGTGACTTCGACACGGCCACCCCCACCGGACGCAATTTCTACTTTGGCATTCGTGAACACGCCATGGGCGCCATCGTCAACGGCATCGGCTACTACGGCATCTTCAAGGCCAGCGGAGCCACCTTCCTGACCTTCTCTGACTACATGCGCCCGGCCGTCCGCCTCGCCGCCCTCGCCAAACTACCCATTTTCCACGTCTGGACCCACGACTCCGTTGGCGTCGGTGAGGACGGCCCCACCCACCAACCCGTCGAAACCGTCTCGGCCCTGCGCTGCATCCCCGGCCTCGTCGTCCTGCGCCCCGCCGACGCCGAAGAGGCCGCCGCTGCCGTGGCCTACGCCGTCGCCAAGGCCGACGGCCCCGTGGGGCTGATCCTCTCCCGCCAAAACGTCCCCAACCTCAGCACCATTCCCGCTTCTACCCGCCGCCTCGGCACCCTCAACGGAGCCTATATCGCCCGCCTGGAAACCGCCGCCCTCCACACCATCCTCATCGCCACCGGTTCCGAGGTCTCCCTCGCCCTGGAAGCCGCCGCCCAACTCGGTGACGGCTGTCGGGTCGTCTCCATGCCCTCCATGGAACTCTTCGAGGCCCAACCCGCTGCCTACCGTGAGGCCGTCCTGCCCAGCACCTGCCGCCGTCGCGTGTCCATCGAGGCAGGCGTCTCCCAAGCCTGGGGCCGATACGTCGGGCTCGACGGCAAAACCGTCGCTACCGACCGCTTTGGCCTCAGTGCCCCAGGAGACATCGCCCTCACCGAATGCGGCATCTCCGTCGAGCACATCCTTGCCGCCGCCCGCTCGCTCTAGCGAAACCGAGCCTGATCGTCGGCACCTCGCCGCCTCTTTTGAACGACGGCGACCCGTGGGTGCCAACTTCAGGGCAAAAAATCACTATTTTGCGGATCCAAGGATCCTGAAACTTCCACCAAGTGAACGCCGAATCCCCCACACCATCAGGCACTTAATAAAAATTGCCCCCTCAAGCCTCCCGGTGGGGTTCCGTTTATTGTTTTTTTTCCTTGGCAAACCGCCACCTCCCCGGATAATCTACCATCATGCTTAAGCACGCCCTCCTCCTCACCCTACCCCTCCTGGCTGCGGTCTGCCTGCCAGGGCAACCCACCGAAGCCTTCTCGGAGACCTGGGGGCACACCGTGCTCAAGTTCCCGCCCCAATCGGACACCTTCGTCAGCCTCATTTTCCCCCGGCCCGACGCCCACACCGGCCAAATCACTGCGGTCAACCCGGCAACCGTCGAAAGTGAACCAACTTTCCGCATTACCTTTGCGGGAACCCCCTTCACTCTTAACCAGTTCACCAGCAACGCCGCTGAGACCTACTACATCCTGATCTGCACCGGCCCTCTCGATGAAAACGGCCAGCCCACCGCTGAATCCGAAGAAGGAGCCTACGCGACCATCGTCGCCAACGACACCAACTCCATCACCATCGAACCCAGCGAAACGGGAGCCTTCACCACTATCGCCAACATCGTCGGCCAACAAGCCAAAATCATCCCCTACTGGACCCTCGAAACCCTCTTCCCCAACGGCCAGGGCATTGCCCAGGTGAGCGGCCCTCGCGAAATTGGCCGCAAATCCGAGGTGTTATTTCCAGCGCTGCCTAACGTTTTGAATCCCGAGTCCACTGAGGGTGTAGGTGTCGGTCTAAACCTCGCTGCAGCCCTCCGTTTAACCCTGCGGACGGGCAATCCACCGGTTTGGACGGTGACCGCCGGATCGGTTCCCTACGTGAACCAACCACTTGAACCTAACTCATTCCTGATCGTTAGGAATCAAACCGATGGAGAACTCTCTGTCTCCCACTTCGGACCGGTCAATACCCAGGCTATCCGGATCCCAGTCGGAACGGTCAAAGCCAACGTGAAGCAGGATAATCCCGTTGGATTCACTTTACCGATAGCGACAAAAGTGAAAGACCTTGATCTTGAGAAAGTTGTTGATCCCGTTTTTTCGATACGTTCCGAGTTCGATGAAGTGTTGATCTTTCAAAACGGTTCGGGCATTAATCGTGCACCAAGTGTGAGGCTTCGGCTGCGTAGCTTTGGCTGGGAGACCAACGCCGGTGCCCCTGCGGATGATTTCGTTGTGGAGCCGGGAGACGCGATCGTTATTCGGAAGCGGCCGGGTGCTGTCGGATTCAAAAATTGGTATTTCCTGCCTGAGCGGATCAAATCATTGTCCGGGCGCTAGCCTCTAAACAAAATGAAATTCTCCTTCGTATTCTTTGCAGCGCTATCTGTAGCCACCTGTTACGGCGGCACCAACGCCACAATCCAAGCATTTGGCTTGCTTGATCAGACTGGGATTAACGAAATTGCACTCGGTTCCTCTTTTCTGATCGT
>DAIQNO010000340.1:2548-2959 GCA_036788355.1 Opitutales bacterium
CGCCGCCCTCGACACAGGTAACTTTGGCGGAAATCCTATATCGACATCCGTTGGTCTCTCTCTGAATGGGCCAAGCGGAGATGATAAGATCATATTTAGTGGTACTTATGCGTTGGACGGCAATGATCGGCTTGCCAACGGTTCCACAATTATTGCCTACGAGGGAGAACCGGGCGGGTTAAGTGGAGTTGGCCCAGGGGATGCATTCTCAATCTTCTGGTTTCCTGGACTGACAGGAATTTCACCCGTTTTGAATACCGGAGACCTTTACGGCGTCTTCACAGGATACATTGGACAGGTCTTCGAGGGTGATGCCAATTGGGTGCTTCCAGCGTCGGGTTTTGCAGAAACCTACGTTTACGCAACCACTCTAGCGGCGGGCCAAGGGCCGAATATCGCAGCTAATAGCAC
>DAIQNO010000341.1:0-2949 GCA_036788355.1 Opitutales bacterium
GCATCCGCCATAACTTGGCACTGATAATGTTAAGGATAGAGATGGCCGCCACGAAAACGGTGACGAGCATCAAGAGGCGATAGGGAATCCGTTCTTTCACGGCACCTCAGGAAGCACTTCCCTTACCCAACCCACGATTTTCCCGATGATTTTATCCGATTGCGTTGTTTTGGCGGGCGCCGATCTGCAACCTTGGACCTGTGCGCGGCTCGAGACCGATGACCGCTGCATCACCCAGTTGGACTTGGTGCAACCCGTGGAAGCCTACCCAGGGCGCGGGGTGGTCGTGATCCCCGGCCTGACCAACGCCCATACCCATGTCGGCGACAGTGTTGCGCCGGATGGCGCAACGGGGTTGACCTTGGAGGCCGGTTTTTTCCGCCCGGACGGCTATAAGTATCGGATGTTGGCCCAGCAGCAGCGCGAAGCCCACGTTGCGGCGATGGCGGCCTTTTTGGGCTACGGCCGCCGCACTGGCACCGTCCGCCACTTCGACTTTCGCGAGCAGGGGCTGGAGGGCACCCGGCGCCTGCGGGAGGCCAGCCAGCGGGCGGGGATCGACTCCGTGATCCTCGGCCAGTTCGATCAGCTACCCTTCACTCAGGCGGCTCTGGACGAGAACGTCCAGCCGTTGTCGCCCGAGGCCATCGCGGAGATGGTCGCGATCCTGGCCGAGGCAGATGGAGTCTCGGAAAGCACGATGAACGACCTGACCGAGCCGGCCTGGGGTCAGCTCCGGGACCTCACCGAAAGCCTCGGAAAGCTGCGGGCGATCCATTGCCTGGAGAGCCCGACCTACCGCGACGTCAGCTTGCAACGCACCGGTCGCGGCGATCTGATCCGGGCGATCGAGGGGTTTTCGCCCCACCTTATCGTCCACCTAACCATCGCCTCCGCCGAGGAGCTAGACCTGCTCGCGGCACACGACATTACCTGCGTCCTGAACCCTCGCGCCAACGCGAACCTGGGGCTGCCGTTGCCACCGATTCGCGGGCTGCTGGAGCGAGGCGTCGCCTGCCTCCTCGGCACCGATAACGGCCTGCTGAACAGCCCGAACCTCTTCGCTGAACTGGACTTCACCTACAAGGTGGCCAAGTCGCAATACGGCAACGCCATCGACCCTGATCCCCGTCGGATCCTCCAGATGGCCACCAGCAACGTCGCCCGGCTGCCCGGCTTCGGTAATACGGGCTGCCTGGAGGTAGGAAAGGCAGCGGACCTGGTGATGGTGGACTTTTCCGCCAGCCACCTGTGCCGCAGCCAGCACCTCGTGGCCTCCCTCCTGACCCGCGTCACCCCCGAGGACATCAAGGCCGTCTTCCGCGCCCCGCGAGCTGGCTGATTGCGGGGCTGACCGCACTTTCGCCGCCGTCAGCCGCTTTGGACACCCTTAGCGGTTGTCCTCATCTTCCAACTCATCGAGGTCTTCGTAGTAGTCCTCGTAAAAGTCGTCATTTTCATCGACATCCTCTTCGTCCTCACCGAAGTCCGGCTTGGCGAAGTCCGAGTCGTCCCATTCCGGGGCCAGAAAGAGCACGGCCCGGATGGGGCGCTTTACTTCCCCGACCAAGCTGCACTTCAGGCGGGCCGGCAGGGTGGAATTAAATTGCATGAAGAGGTCTAACACCGACTCTTCGTGGGAGTCGCACATCTCTTCGAGGTCGGCGAAAATCTCCTGGTTATCGTCATTGCCGTCGTCGAGGTAGGATTCAGCGAACTGCGGGAGGTCGCTGACTTGAATCTGGGGATGGATCGCGAAAAGGCGCTCCTGCATCTTGTTGGCTTTGGGCACCTCGTGGTCTTGCAGGTAGGCCGCGACGCATTTTTGGCTGATTTCGTCAGCCTCTTTCATCTTCGAAATGCTAAAGTCGCGCTCGATGATCGCTTGGGTAAAAGCCTGCTGCGTCTCCCGAGAAATGTCCTTCAACTCCTTGGCAATAAAAGCGTCGAGAACGTCATCCTCACCCGGTTCACCGTCGTCGGTATCGCCATCCTCCTCATCGTCGTCGCCAAAAGACACGGTTGGACGAGCCGGAGGGGTCGGGCGGCTGGCTGGTGCTTGGCGGCTGATCGGTGCCGGTCGCAGCGGTTCTTCAAAGTCTGGGGCAGTGGTGGCCTCGTCACTGATGTCTAGCCCAGCTCCCCAGCCGTCGTCATCATCCTGCAGCTCGTCAATCTCGGAGGTCGGGGCAGCCGGGGCGCTGTAAAAGTCGCTGGCACTGACGGCAGCGTCGGGTTCGGCGGTAAGTGCCCCTGGGCGCTTGGGCTCCGGCGGTGGAGCCGGGGGAGCAACCAGCGGCGCGCCGACCGGTGTGAAGGGCACCCCGGTCGGGCGGGTGTTAAAAGGCGTTCCCGTGCGCCCCTGGGCCAGCAGGCCACCTTGCGGCGGGCGCGTTCCCACTCCGGGGGGCGGTGCGGCGGCTACCCGAGTCTGGTTGGGCTTTGGCGCCTCGACGTTGTCGGCCTTGCTGTCACTGGACTTCTGCTTGGAAGCGTGGATGATAGCGATGCCGATACCCACCACGATGGCAGCGATCAGCGCGAGGAGGAGGATCTGAACGTATTGTGGCACGGCGAGGGGGAGATTGGAGGAAAGCAGGAAACTAGCGACTAACGCTGGTCGTTTTCAACGGTATTTTTCCGCACTTGCTACCGAAAAACACGCAACTATCGGGAGGGAAAAGCACCCCAGGGCACAGGGAAATAATCTTGAGGAAAAACATCTGGGGTCGCTGACAATGGGGGCGCTTTTCTGGGCCAAGCAGAGATCGTTGAAACCGCCAAAACCCCTCGATCGGGCTGGACGAGAGGTGGCCAGGATCAGGGTTCTTGACCATCGCCGACGGCTCTCCGAGTCGCCTTCAGGGAAGCCGAAGCCACCAGGTGCGTGAGAGGGTGTAATGGGCCGCCAGGAATAGCAGGGCGAGCGTGGCCGGAACGGCATACCAC
>DAIQNO010000342.1:0-2905 GCA_036788355.1 Opitutales bacterium
GGATGATCCTACGTAGCGCTTCGAATTCCCAGACAAAAAGCATTGACAACCCGCTCTACGGCAGGCGTGGCTTCAGAGTGCGTTGACGTCTCAATCATCTGCCTCACGAGTCGTTCGAGGGCCACATTCGAATCGAGCAGGGATCGGATCTGAGCCAGTGCGATCGGCGAGCAGAGACGTGCCACATCACGGCCCAGCAATTCCGCTCCCGCCCGTTCCATATCGAACTCAACGGATTCGAGAAGGTCCAGCTCATACTCATAGAGGCGGTCCATGTTTCCGGCCTCGGCGTATGCCGTGAGCAGCCGGTAGAGATCGGCGGCGTCTTTGTTGGTCTCCCTGCCCCGGTCCGACCACGCGATGAGCTTGAGCAGCGTCAGTCCCGGTATAGACGCCACGCGGACTATGAGATTCTCATCCAGGATTAGTGCCACGGATGACGACAAGGCGTCTTCGAAACCAGCAACGTTCACGACAATGTCACGGCTTGGCGGCCACTTGATCGTGGCGTCGTCGGACTCCACCCCGCGAAACGGGATCAGATCAACCGGAATGGAGAATCCGGCGGATGGATTGGAGTAGATCAGCCGTTGCAGCATCTTCCGGTCAGATTCGAATTCGCCGGTCGCGACGAGGTCCACTTTCAGCCGCGAAAACTGATCCCAGTCTCGGACCGCGATGCCGAAGTCGATATCGCGGGTTGCGCGGCCTGGCCGGAGTCGGTGAACGTGAACCAGGATGAGGTCCCTCGCTGTTGCACCGGCGACGAAGTACTCGCAGCCGACCGCAGTTGCGATCGGATCGAGCGCCCGAAGTACCCTGATGACGGAAGGATCTACCGGACTACTTGGCGGAATGGAATGCTGGGGCGATTCGTCGTTCATAGATCATCCGTGCGGCCTCAGCATCTCGGCCGTTGCGTGTCGCCAGGAGGTCTGCGTAGGCAAGAAGGGGAGGGACAACATCGGGGAAAGCCTTGTCGGCATCAAAGTTCCAAAACGTATCCAGGATTTCGACGTTGCCCATGGGGTCGGCGCGCATCCGCCCCGCCGCGACTAGTTTGGCAATGGGCTCGCGTGCATAGATTGTGAACTCGGCAGGCTTGAGATATTGCGTCAGCCTCTCCGCGGCAGGCTCGCCTCCCCAGTAGGCCTCTTGTGGCAGGTCGAGTTGCTGAAGGCGTTCATTGTCGGCCCGAAACCGTCTCGGATGGAGTTTGGGGCGAAGCGTGACCGGATAGTGAGTGACCCACTCTTCGAGCATTCGTTCAGGGTCAAGAATCTTTCGATCTCGTCCCCTCTTGAACTGTAGATATCCTCGTGCTTCGAGATCTTTCATCACCGGTCCAACGGTCCCCAGTGCGACGCCAGCTTGCGCGGCGATTTCGCGGTAGGTGGCTTGAACCAGTGCGGGCCTGCACGCAACAGCGAAAGCGATTTGGAGTCCGGCGGGGTTCACGGCGCGGAAGCGATCGTGATGAAGTTTGGCGGGCTTGGCGTTGCCGACGATATAGATGAGCAGACCTGGCACTTGGAGAAAGACGTTGCCGGCAGTGTCGATAAATGGCAGCTGAAGTTGGCGGCAGCGTTCGGCCATTTCGCGCGTGATATAGGGTGCGACTAGCAGGGTTGGCTCGCGGTGAGTTTGTCCTCTGGCTTTGATCAGCGCTGGCGTTTCAAACCGGTCAACCGCTTTGACTTCGACCAGGAATCGATGCCTGCGACGATTCTGACTCAGTTCCAGAACGGCGTCGACCTCGTGATCCTTCCCCACCGGAGCCGGATGCATTTCCACAGCGAGTCCCGTGGTGCGCTCGAAAGCATCTTTGGCTTCTTTCAAGATGCGTTGTTCGGTGGTCGCCATGGATCGGTCGTCCCGCTTAGTTCACTAGTGGCTATTGTACACGTAACGTGAACATGAGTAAAGACTGAACACGCGACATTGCCGGCTAAGCCGACACGCTGTCGAAACTCCTTACCCTGGGATGTGAAGTGGGTGGTCCGAAATGGTCTCGCTTCAATGGAAGCGCCGCAATCGATCCCAGTGTCGAACCCATGTCAGGGAGTGGCACGCTCTTTGGTGACCGGTCCAAGCTGAGGACGAGGTCATTGACGATCTTCGGCGCACAGTTCCAAAAACTGCCCTGACACCTGTACCATCCGGCAAAACTTCGGACATGCCGTTGTAATCGTCGTCAACCACTGCATCAGCATCGATCGAAAGCGTCGTGGTCGCGAATACTCGGTGCAGCCAAGCTGAACCTGGAGTCCTTGGGGACCAAAGAGGGGAATGGACTGCTTGGTCTTTACGGTGAATGCTCGGTAGCTAATCCATAGGTACAGATCGAGTGCCCCTGGCGAAGCGGCAAGGAGCCGAACCACCTCCAGATCCGTCGGGATCGGGTGCTCGATGATCTCTCGAAAGAACTCGTCGCTCAGGACGACAACATTCTCTCGGCTGCCAGCCGGGTGAGCACGCGAGGAAGGGTGGTCGTGCCAAATATGGGCCTCGCTCACGAAATGAAATCTGGCTCTTGAGAAGAGTTTGGCACCTTCAGCAGTTCGTTCGCTGCCAAAGATGATCGTGGAACCAAAGATGCGCTCGATGCCGGCCACCAGACGACGGTATTCCTTTCCTCCCTTCTGCATGCCGAATATCTCCAGCATCTCGGCGGCGGATCGGAATCGAAGGGTCTGGCTCTGCTGGCAGACAGCGAGGGTTGCAAGGAAGATTAGAATCAGCCGGTCTTGGCCGAACGGTAGACCAAAGTCGGGATGTCCGAGCAGTTGAAGATTGAACTTACCGTTGCGACGTTCGAAGAGGAGCTGGCTACTCGGCGGGCGCCGCATCGGCAGACCGCAAAGCACGAATGGCCGGGAGGTGAACCCGAGCCGAACCCCTCTCC
>DAIQNO010000343.1:0-2890 GCA_036788355.1 Opitutales bacterium
GGCGGCTAGTTGTTCTGCAATCCAGGCCAAGTCGGTGTCCAGCACTGCGGCGTTGACCACTGCGTAAAAGGTAGTTGGCCCTTCTCGGTAAAGAAGCAGGTCGTCGATCACGCCGCCCGACTCGTTGAGCAGAAAACTATACTGTCCCTGATTAAGGCCAAGCCGCGCAACGTCGTTGCTCAAGAGGCGTTGCAGAAAGGCTTCCGCGCCCGGCCCCGAGAAGGTCAGGTTGCCCATGTGGGAAATATCAAAAATCCCGACTGCTTCCCGCACCGCCTGGTGTTCCTCGCGCAACCCAGTAAATTGCACAGGCATTTCCCAGCCCCCAAAACCCACCATCCGCGCCTGGAGCGCGAGGTGACAACGGTGCAAGGGCGAGGTTTTCATCAACATATCCGAATATGTTGAAACGTGAATCGGTCGTCAAGTCCGTTCCCTGAAATATACCCGCTGATCGGGGTTCCAGGTGCCACCACTTCCGCGATCATTGCCTGCCCGAGAAGGCGCCACGCCGCCCGAGTCCCCTGCAGGGATCACGGTGCTGAGTCTCGGAAATCGCCTTAGAGGTCTCCGGAATCGGCCCCAGCACCTCGGGAATCTGTCCCAGCGTTCTGGGAATCGGCTTCATCGAGCCAGTTTTTCGGGGCGTAGAGCCGGAGGTGGACCCAGGAAGTCCGCCCGAGGGGGTTGACGCCGTGGAGGTCTCGGGTGTCGTAGCCCGGCGGGGGCTCTGGGAGGTTGCCGGAGTGGTCGGTTGAAGGCTCCGGCGGGCCAGAGCGATCCCAGAACGCGGAGAGCCAGTCGTCGATCCGGTATTCCCGCACCAAAACCAGGAAAACGTCGTGATGGGCCAGGTCGAGGGCCTCGTTGGGGGCCAGGGGTTCCCGAAAGGCCCACCGCTGCGCGGTGTAATACACGAGGCTCGGCTCGGCGTAGCCGATGCCCAGCGGACGGCAGTCTCGGGGCTCTAACACCTCCGAGAACAACGTTGTTACCGCTTCGGTTGCCGTCGAAAAATGGCGATCCGCCTCGCTGCCGGTCGATGTAACAGATAGATCCCGAAAAAAGAGGGGTTGTAGCTGGATTGCCGGAAGTAGCGGACGGAGGTTCTGGCCGAAGCTCGAAAACCCTACGGCCAGCAGCACCATCGACCCGAGGTATCCGGGCCAACCCCGCCGGGCCGCAGGCACCCAACGCACCGTCAACACCAAGGTCACCAGGGCCGCGACGACCATGCCGAGCCCCCCGATCACGCCTTGGAGCCCGGCGGCTTCGCCCGGAAAGTCGCCGAGGGTGACCAGAGCCACCGTGGCCAGCACCATCAAGCTCCAGAGGCCCACGCAGCCAAAAAACCACCAACGCTCAATTTTCACCAACCACCGAAGCCGGGAGGTTGCCTGCGGTAGTGCGGCCAGAGGGTGCAGCGAGCCGCGTTCCCCCGCAGGTGCGAACAACACCAGGAAAAAGGCGGCAAAACCCGGCAGGATGTAGTGCAGGAGTTGCGTCGCGTAGAAGCTGAAGATCAGCACCGGTGCGACGCCCCAAGCCAGCAGATAGGCCATCCGACGATCCCAGCCCGCGATGAGCTTGGCCAAGGCTGCCGGATAAAACGCCACCCAAGGCAGCAGGCTGACCAGAGGCGTAATCAGGTAGTAGGCGGGGTTGGCCCAGCGTCCATTGAAGGTCTCGGTGCCCCGTTTTACAACGTGCTCACCCATGCCCACCTCCCAGAACTCGCCCGCCGTCAGCACGAGCGCGGGGATGCCCCAGAGAGCGACCACCAAGAATGCCAGCAACAGCCCCACCATCGGCTGAAGTTGCCGCCAGGTCGCCGGGGATTCCGCCGATAGCCGAGGCAGAGCACTGCTGGCCGGGGAGTTGCATTCCTGGCGGTCGGACGAGCCGGTGCCGGGTTTTTCGGTGACTTTCGGCCCGTCTCGACGGCTTAGGCGGCCGAGGACGGCGAAAATGCCCCATGCGAGCCCAGGAACCAGGAGGACAATCGGCCCCTTGGCCAGGAAGCCGATCGCGACGGCCAGCCACAGGGCCCAGAATCGCCACCGGAAAGGCCTCCAGGGTGGCCAGAAGAGCAGCTCCCAGCTCAGCCAGAAGATATAGACCACGGACGCGACCATCGGCAGGTCGGCGACCGCCAGCCGCCCGTGCACCAGCAACTGAAAGGTCAGTAGCCACCCACCCGCCGCCAGCAGGCCCGCAGCGGGTCGAAAAAGCCGTCCTCCAAAGCCGAGGATGCCCAGGGCCGCCAGCCAGGCCGCTACCACGCTGGCCAGCCGTGCCGAAAAATCACTCTGCCCGAGGAGCCAAAAATGCAGACCCATCCACCAGTAAGTCAGTGGCGGCTTATCGAAGCGGAAATCACCGTTGAAGGTCGGGACAATCCAGTCTCCCCGTTGGGCCATTTCGACCGTCGCCTGCACAAAGCGCGGCTCATCTCGATCTAGCAGCGGAATCGTCGCTAGACCTGGCAGCAGCGCGACCATCGTTAACGCCAGCAAGACCAGCCATCCCCAGCGGGCCGCGAAAACGTCCTCAGGTTTCCAAGAGTCGGCGGAGAGGTCAGGCTGTGGGGTTGATGGGCGCACCTCGGAAGGTTTCGGGGGCAGCCGGAGAATGTAAAGCGTTTCGGCTCCCGCCACGGCTTTTCGATCGCCATTTCTCAGGAACCTATCTCCAGAGTCGCTGCGGTCGTTTCCCCAGCTTCAGCGTTTCCTATTGAAAAACCATCACAGTGCCCTCATCCCTTAAGTTATGAAGTTTGAGCACGCCCTCACTTTGATCGACGAGTATCTTTGCCGTCTGGATAATGCTTACGGTCGCCCGGTTTTCGATGAATGGGCCGTCGTGACGGAAGATGGCCGCGGGGTCTGGC
>DAIQNO010000344.1:0-2877 GCA_036788355.1 Opitutales bacterium
CCAATTCAATGCTCCTGAGATAAAAAACACGACAACCAAGCTCTCAGGCTCCATTCAGCGACCAGACCGTTGAAATCGGCTGTTCTTCAAAGTGGCCATCCATCTTTTCACGCCGGGCTGAGCCCCACTGGGACAGCCCTGGAAGACGCTCTGATGGCGGGCTGCGGGGAACTTTGGCCTCACTAAACTTTCGGCTCCGAAGGCGATGACCGTCGGGAATCGTGGTGGCCCAAGCGGGCAAAATGCCCTCAAAAAACGGCCCTGCAAGGCATTTTGCACGGTTCGCGCTGGGGGGCCGGAGCGCAGCACCAGTAGGGAGCTGGCTCACCAGGCCGGTCTCGTGCGGATGCCGCTTCCGCCTCACTCATCCTCGACTTTGGCGGGCAGCTGGGCTTTCATAGTGCGATGGATGGCGAATCTGAACTGCCCAAAGACGCTGGGCCGGACCTGCGGGCGGTGCGCCAGTGGCTGGAGGGCCTGCAGGCGAGCATCCGGGAGGGATTGCTGGCGATGGATCCGACGGTGCAGCTTCGGGAGGACGCGTGGGAGCGTCCAGAGGGCGGGGGCGGGCGCACCTTGGCCTTTAGCGGCGGTGAGCTCTGGGAGAAGGCGGGGGTAAACTTTTCACTGGTGCAGGGGGCGGGTCTGCCGCCTTCGGCCACGGCCCGGCGCCCGGAGCTGGCGGGACGGCCCTTCGCCGCGACGGGGGTCTCGGTGATCGTCCACCCGAGGCACCCGTTCATCCCGACCACGCACCTGAACGTCCGGTTTTTGACGACCCTAAGCCGCGCGGACGCCGTGAAAGTCGGACTGCCGCCGGGTGGCCCGGCGGAGGCCGCAAACCCCAGCCAGGACGCCGCAGTGTGGTGGTTTGGGGGCGGCTTTGACCTTACTCCGTATTACGCGGACCTGCCGGACGCCCGCGCCTGGCACCTAGCCGCCTCCGAAGCCCTGGCCCCTTTTGGCAGCCAGTGGTATCCAGTCTTCAAGGCGCAGTGCGACGACTATTTTTACCTGCCGCACCGCCAGGAAACTCGGGGCGTGGGCGGGGTCTTTTTCGACGACTTCGACACCCTCGGCTGGGCGGGCAGTTTCGCGCTGACGCGGGCCGTGGGGGAAGCCTTCTGGCCGACTTACGCGGCCATCGCCCGACGGCACCGCGACCGACCCTACGGCGAGGCCGAGCGGGCCTGGCAAGCCTACCGGCGGGGCCGCTACGTGGAGTTTAACCTCCTTTACGACCGGGGAACGCTCTTTGGCCTGCAAAGCCGAGGCCGCACGGAGAGCATCTTGATTTCTCTGCCCCCGACGGTGGCTTGGCACTACGACCGTCAACCCGCCCCAAACTCCCCCGAGGCCGCCTTACTGCCGCTACTAAAACCTCAGGACTGGCTTGGCGGCGGCCAAAAGGAATAAACGGATCAATCGGAAAAATAGAAGCTTCGACCAGAAGCGGGCGAAACAACGGCCAGCCCCGATCCGGCGAATTAATGCCAATGTACGCAACTACCAGGACACACTTAAGAAATCCGGTGGTAGGTCTTCATTATTTTGTTAAATCTCGCAGAATCTTGCGTGCCAGAAGTTCGTTGATCTCGTTGTGGCGTGGAAACGGCTGCGTTGAACCATTTTCGGGTTGTGGAAAATATCGTGCTTTCCTCCGTGGCGAAGAAGCACCACCCTTAGCCGATTTAAGCTTGGAAACCAGGTCGCGCCTCCTCACGCCAATTCTAATTCTTCGACCTCTTTGATTCCTGGGATGGTCTCCGATGAGAAGGTCTCGAAAAGATCACGCAGATGCTCCTTAAGATCCTGAACTGAATTCCCTTGCTTCCAATGATCGGGGTAGTCGCTCAAATAACCAAGAAACGTGCCATCTGTTTCTTGCCAATAGGTAAATGTGGTCGTCATACGGTAGCGAATAAGCGATCAGTCAGACCTTGTCACGGTTTTTTAGGACGGACGGCGATTGCAACACGCGTCCTTTCGATATGGGCGGGGGGGTGGAAAACCAGGTCTGAATCGCCACCCCTTGGCCGAAGGGCGGCCCCCTGGGGAGATTTAGGGGACGGCGGAACCCGGCTCCCTGGGGGGTAGTTGGGGGTGATTTACTCGGAGAAATCTGTCTCTGCTTTTCCCTACAGTTTAAACCGTTGTCGCAGAGAAGGTTACAAAACTTTTGGCTCTGGCATATTACCTCCGAAGCAAATGGTGCCGAGGAGGTGCTCGGGAAGGGGGGCCGATGAAAGGATGCGGGTGGTCGGGATTACTTACCCATGGACGTCTTTTCGGTGCCCAATCTTGATAACTTCAATGATCAGCTTTTTCTCATGCACATCATACAAAATGCGATAATTTCCGACGCGAACTCTATAGCTGCGTTCACTTCCAGAAAGTTTTACGCAACCTGGTGGAAATGGGTTCGCGGCCAGGGCTTCCGCTGCGGACAGGATCCGCAGCAGGTCTGCTGAGGTAATCCGTCGCAGGTCTTTTCTGGTGGAAAGCCGCCACTCAAGCCGGTAGGAGGCCATCGTGTTTTAGACCGTTGAGGAGTTCCTGATGGGAAATTGCTGATTCTTCGCGTCTTTCAGCGATGGCAGCCAAATCCTCAAGATCTTCTAGCAGGCGCTCATAATCTTGGATCGGCAACAAGACTCCTGTTCTTCTGCCTGTGTCATCGGTCACGAACTGCATCGTCATATTTCCAAAGTATATGAATCGGGGAGGTTGATTCAATCAGTAAAATCTTACCGCTGCCCCATGATGGTTCTCCGATCCTGGCCTCATGGTCGCAATCGCGCTTTCCACCTGTGCACCGTGACGGACGGCGGAACCCGGCTCCCTGGGGGGTAGTTGGGGGTGATTTACTCGGAGAAA
>DAIQNO010000345.1:0-2860 GCA_036788355.1 Opitutales bacterium
TTGGCGGCCTTGGTCGATGAGTTGTTGGGCGGCGGTCATGGCTTTTTGGCGCAGTCGAGCCTTGGCGCGGAGGAAGGAACCCCGTGTGGCCTAAAGTCCGTCAGCAAAGTGGTCGAGGGATTGGCAGGTCACTGCCAGGCGGTAGAGGGTATCGAGTTTTTCAGTGGAAAAGATGCTCTGGAGTTCCTCGACGATGCCGTCTGGCACGCGCCCGAAGCGAATCTGCAAGATCTGCACGATGCCAGCCTGGTGACCTTCCTGGCGGCCCTCTTGACGACCCTCTTGGCGACCCTCTTGGCGGCCTTGGTCGATGAGTTGTTGGGCGGCGGTCATGGCTTTTTGGCGCAGTTGCGGGTTCTGATACGTTTTGAATCTATCATGGATCTGACGGACGTCAATCCCCTCAGCATGGAGGGCATAGTTGAAGCACAGGGTAACAAAGCCGACGTTCTTCTCGTGGGTCAGGATGTATTCCAGCAAGGTCTCCGAGGCATCGAGACAATTGACCATAGTGCCGTTGCGGATGGCCTTCATCAGCTTAAAAACGACCTTGATGTAGGCATTTCCCTTGATTTGCTCGTCGGTGATCGACGGCAGTGAAATCAGTTCGCAGGCAAATTGCGGGAGGTAGCGGGAGAGGATGGCCTTTTCGGATGCATCGAGGTCGAAGTAGTCGGTGAAGTCCAAGGATGGGCGCCACGGTTTTTCGCCTTGGTAGAGCACCACCGGGACGACCACCGGCAGCTTTCGTGCTTCGGGATTTTGGCGAAAATGGTGCTGAAAAATACGCATTAGATACTCCAGCATCCGAAACGGCATCAACCAGTCTTCCTGGGATTGATGCTCCAGCAGGACATAGATGTAGCCCGTCTGGGTGCCGAACTGGATGGAGTAGAGCAGGTCGGTTTCGCGGCTCTGGAGGGCATTGTCCACAAAGCTGCCGGTTTCCACCTTGAGGGTCGCCCAGTCGAGTAGCGCAGAGACCTCTGGCGCGAGGTATTCTTTGAGGTTGATGGCGACCTGCTCGTGCGAAAAGGCCGCCCGGTAAAAGTTATTTTTGTGCAGTGGCTGTTTTTCGTCGGACACCGTGACGACCTTGGCGGTCGCCGAGGCGGCGGAGCAACCGCAAAGCGGGCCGGGGAAATCGATCGATGGCGGGGTTTAGGCTTGCAGACGGAGCCGCGCCTCGGGTCATGTTGTGAGGGTATGAAGATCGTTTTGGCGTATAGCGGGGGCTTGGACACCAGCGTGCTGGTGCGGTGGTTGAAGGATCACTACGGGGCGGAGATTGTGACCTTCGCGGCCGATGTCGGCCAAGAGGAGGAGCTGGCCGGCCTGGAGGCTAAGGCCAAGGCGACCGGCGCTACGCGTCACTACACGGTGGATCTCGTCGAGGAGTTTGCCCGCGACTACATCTACCCGATGCTGCGCGCCAATGCGATGTATGAGAGCCAGTATTTTCTCGGCACCTCGATTGCGCGCCCGCTGATTGCCAAAGCACAGCTCGACATCGCTGCCCAAGAAGGGGCCGACGCGGTGGCCCACGGGGCGACGGGTAAGGGTAACGACCAGGTGCGCTTTGAGCTGACTTTTGCGGCCTTGGCGCCGCAGTTGCAGATTATTTCGCCGTGGCGGATGCCGGTCTTCCGGCAGGCGTTTCCCGGGCGCTCGGAGATGATCGCCTGGTGCGCTGCCCACGGGGTCAATGTCGAGGCCAGCGCCTCGAAACCTTACTCGATGGATCGCAACCTGCTGCACATTTCCTACGAGGCCGGCATTCTGGAGGATCCGTGGTTCGACCCGAGCACCCCGGAGAACCGCGCGATGTTCAAGCTGAGCGTCGATCCGCAACTGGCCCCCGACGAGCCAGAGTATGTCGAGCTGACCTTTGAGGCGGGTAACTGCACCGAAGTCAACGGCCAGGCCATGACTCCGGCAGGGGTGCTGAAAACGTTGAACGCCCTGGGTGGCAAGCACGGCATCGGGCGCGTGGACCTGGTCGAAAACCGCTTCGTGGGGATGAAAAGCCGGGGGGTCTATGAGACGCCGGGCGGTGCCATTCTGCTGCACGGGCATCGCCAAGTCGAAAGTCTGACCATGGATCGCGACTTGATGCACCTCCGGGACAGCCTGGTGCCAAAATACGCGGAGCTGGTCTATTACGGCTTCTGGTTCGCCCCGGAGCGCGAAGCCCTCCAAGCTTTTATTGACGACTCCCAGAAAAGCGTGACCGGCACTGTCCGCCTGAAACTTTACAAGGGCAACATCACTACTGTAGGCCGCAAGAGCCCGCGGTCCCTCTACGATGAAAGAATCGCCAGCATGGAGGGCGTGCAGAGCAGCTATAACCCGGACGATGCCAGCGGCTTTATCCGCCTGCAGGCGTTACGCCTGCGTGCCCGCGCGCAAAGTCAAAGCGACTTGGTGAAGAGGTCTTGAGTCCGTTTTGCGTCAAAGTCGAATCGAGATGGAGGCAAAAAAACCTCCTAGCCGTGCTCCACAGCTCCTGAAAGTCTGCGTAGCTGGATTGAGTATTGCCGTAGCGGGCATTGCGGTCGCGGCGGCGGCGTTTTCTTTCGCCTTCAACAGTAACGCGGCCGCCGCGAAGGCTGGCGAAAGCGATTGGATGGGGCCTTGGGGTTGGGCGTTTGGAGCTGGTGCCGTGATGATTCCGGGTGGCTTGGTGATGGCCTTGATCGCTTTCATTATCGATAGGCTGCGCGGGCTTAAGGAGAGCTGATGGCCCATTACCCGGAAACATCCACTCTGCTGACAGCCTTGCTCCGAAGGTTTTGGCTCAGGGTCACTAGTGTCCTGTCATGCAAGTTCGTGGCAAAACTTATGTAGTTTTGCGAAGATG
>DAIQNO010000346.1:0-2820 GCA_036788355.1 Opitutales bacterium
GCCCAACCTGGAGCCATTTTCCGGTCTCGGGTTTTTCCAGTTCGCATTGACGGCACCTGCTAATGCGGGCTCAATGACGTTACGGAAAGACCTACCTCCACCTTTTCCCCTCTACTGAACCCCGAAATTGAGACCCCAGCTATGAAGCAGAAAGTGATTTGCGTGATTATGGGCGGCGGCCGCGGCTCGCGGCTGTATCCCTTGACGGAACAACGTTGTAAGCCGGCAGTGCCGCTCGGCGGGAAATACCGCCTGGTGGACATTCCGATCTCCAACTGCCTGCATTCCGGTTACAACCGCATTCACGTTTTGACGCAGTTCAACACGGCGTCACTGCACAACCACATCCAGCAGACTTATCAGTTCGACCCCTTTGGCGGCGGTTTCGTGGACATCCTTTCGGCGGAGCAGACCGATAAGGGTGAGAATTGGTATCAAGGCACGGCCGACGCCGTCCGCCAAAATCTGCACCATTTCAATTACGCGGATGGCGATCTTTTCCTGATCCTCTCGGGCGACCAACTCTACCGGATGAACTTCCGGACGATCATTGAGCAGCACCTGGCTACCAAGGCCGACGTGACGGTCTCTGCGGTGGCCATGCCCAAGACGGAGGTCTCCGGCCTGGGGGTGATGAAGGTGGCGGCTTCGCTGGAAATTGAGCAGTTTGTCGAAAAACCTAAAGACCCGCGGGTGGTCGAGGGGCTGGTCATCCCGGCCGAGCTCCGGGGACACCTTCAGGATCCCACCCGCGACGATATGTGCCTGGCTTCCATGGGCATCTACGTCTTCAACGCCAAGGTGTTGAAAGAGGCACTGGCCGGGCCAGAGACGGACTTTGGCAAGGAAATCATCCCGGGAATGCTCGGGAAAAAGCGGCTCAGCGCGTTTATTTTTGACGACTACTGGGAGGACATCGGCACCGTGGGCTCTTTCTTCGAGGCCAACCTGGCCCTGACCGATCCGATTCCGCCGTTTAACTTCTTCGATGCGGAAAACCCGATCTACACCCGCGCCCGGCACCTCCCAGCGGCCAAAGTGACCCGGGCGACCGTGGATCGCGCGCTGCTGGCCGGTGGCGTGATGATCGAGGGGGCCAGCCTCACCCGCTGCGTCATCGGCGTCCGCTCTATGGTGGGCCCAGATTGCCACCTGGAGAACGTGGTGATGATGGGTGCCGACTGGATGGAAAACGACGAAGACCGTCGAGATAACGCCACCCACGGGCGACCGCCTCTGGGCATCGGTGCGGGCTGCCAGATCCGCAACGCCATTATCGACAAAAATGCCCGCATCGGGGCCGGTTGCATCCTGTCGCCCGAGGGTAAGCCCGATTGCTGGCAGCAGGGCGGGCTCTACGTCCGTGATGGCGTCCTGGTGGTGATGAAAAACAGCATCGTGCCCGACGGCACCGTGATGTAGCCCCAAGGCTGCTCAAGGAGGTCTGCTCAAGACAGGTTGCCCGAGGCAGACCGCCAAGGACACGTGATTCAGGGCAGGTTAGTCAAGACAGGCCACGCCGGGACTTATCACCGGATGTTGGCCCCACCTTGACAGCGGGGGGTGCGGGGGTTGACCGTTTTCTATGGAACTAGCCGAAAAGATTGCCGAGGCCGTTGGAGAGTTGGCCGCCATGGAAGACCCGCAAGAGCGCTTTGGCTACCTGATCGACGCAGCCCGCGATCGCCCCCCGCTGCCCGACGACCTTAAAATCGAGGCGTTCCGGATACAGGGCTGCCAATCTCAACTCTGGCTGGTGCCGCGTTTTGACCAAGGGCGTTGCCAATTTTCGGTCGATTCCGATGCCCTGATCACCAAGGGCGTCGCCGGACTCCTCGCGGAACTCTACTCCGATGCGCTCCCGGCGGAAATCCTGGCCCACGAGCCGACCTTCCTCAGCGAGGTCGGCATCACCCAGCACCTCACGCCCAACCGCCGCAACGGACTCAGTAACGTCTGGACGCGGATCCGGAGTTTTGCCGAGGCCTGCCTCAACCCTGCAACCTAACTGCGGCATCAACCCCAGCCCGGGTGAGGCGTCTTTTTCTCGACGTGCCGCAGCTCGCTGGCCCTTCATCGAAGCACCGGGCCTTTTTTGACCGTTGTTAACTCGCCCCAGCCGATCTCTCCCCCGCTCCCCCCCTCCGCCATGAACGTCCTGATTGCCGAAGATGACTTTATCTCCCGCCGCCTCCTGGAGACCAATCTGACCGATATGGGCTACACCGTAGCCACTGCGACGGATGGCGAGGAAGCCTGGCGGATTTACGAGCGGACGCCTTTTCGGTTGATCGTCAGTGACTGGCTGATGCCCAACTGCGACGGGCTGGAGTTCTGCCAGCGGGTGCGGGCCAAACAGAACGTCGATTATACCTATTTCATCATGCTGACGGCCAACGTCGGCCAGGCCGAAAATTACTTCAAGGCCATGGACGCCGGGGTCGATGACTTCTTGAGTAAGCCTCTCGACGCCTCGCAGCTCCAGATACGGCTGCGGGTGGCCGAGCGCATCCTGAAAAGCACCTCCCGCATCCAGAGCCTGGAAAACATCCTGACGATCTGCGCCTACACCAAGAAAATCAACTTCCCCGATGAAGGCTGGCAGACCATCGAAGAGTTCATGGACCGCCACCTCGGCATCCAACTCTCCCACGGCGTCTCCCCCGACTATTACGAGAAAGTCCTCAAGCCGGAGATCGAAAAACTGAGATTGCAGAGTGTCCGGAAGTGAAGCCCCGAGAGAGGGTGTCTAGGGTGTAGTGCTTTGCGTTGCCCATACAGATCAGACCAGATTCCGGCAGGGGTCACTACTCCACAGAA
>DAIQNO010000347.1:0-2809 GCA_036788355.1 Opitutales bacterium
GGCATGGTCTTGTTTTGTTTTGGTTGGGTAAATTCTTGGCACAACAATCCAATTACGCTGACAAATCGAGCCGATTGTCAACAGCATTATAGGGGCACGTTTTGCAGGAATATCATAAAGTTCTGTTACGCCGATGCAGGAATACCATCGCAGGGCGAGATAGTATTGCAATTTGCAAAACTATCTTGACCGACCCATCAGAAACCAACCTATCAGTTTTTCGTGAAACTTGCCGAGCGCCTGAGGAAAAAACTCCGGTTACAGCACGCCAGCCTACGGACGGAGGAGGCTTACCTATCGTGGTATCTGCGTTATGTGCGCTTTCATTGGTAAAGCACCCGGCCGACATGGCGGGGGCCGAGGTAGAGGCCGTATTGACCGACTTGGCGGGTTTCGGGCGGGTTGCGCCGGGCACTAAGAATCGGGCTCTCAACGCGTTGGTTTACCTCTACAAGCAGGTGGTGGAGAAGCCCTTGGGTCGATAGTTCGGCCTTGCGGGCGAGGCCTCGTGAGCGATTGCGGGGGTGCTGATCGTGGCGGAGGTGAAGGCCGGCTTGGTGGCCATTCTGGCTGGTGAGGTCGCCGTGCTGGCACGTCGTCAAGGCGTCTAGGAGGTGCTTTTCGCGCAGCGGCTCGTTTCTGGCCAAGAAGGCCGGAGGCTCAACCCGTGCCCGCACCTCGGCCTAAGGTTGGCCCAGGTGCACGATTAGCAGGTAGCCGATCGGGCCGACGAAGATCATGCTGTCCACCACGTCGAGACCGCCGCCGATGCCGGGGATGCTGTTACCGGAATCCTTGCAATGAGCGCGGCGCTTGAGCCACGAAGCGGAAAGGTCGGAGAGGATGGCCACCGGCCCCAAGAGGAGAGCGATTTCGAGTGCTTCCACCAGCGTTAGGCCGGTCGCTTCGCGGAACGTCGGGGAGGCTGCCAGCGCGAGCCCGACGATTGCCCCGGCGAGGATGCCACAGATGGCCCCCTCCCAGGTCTTGCGCGGGCTGATCGCGGGCCACATCAATGTCTTCCCGAAGCGACGCCCGCCGAGGAGGGCTCCGATGTCGTTGCTTTTGGCCACGGCGACCAGCCAGAGCGGGGCCCAGAGGGTTCCGAAGGTGCCGAGGGCGAGGACGTAGAATTGCAGCATCCAGGGCAGGTAGAGGGCGCGGAGGGCGATGCCGCGCACCTCGCGCTGACCGCTGAGGCAGCCGGACGGCGGAACGATGGCGATCAGCCCGAGGAGCACGGCGAGCAGCAGCGCGAAGGTCAAAGAGCCCCCTTGGTGGGCGGCCAGGATGATGGCGACGCCCATGACAAGCTCCGCGAGGCGCATCCGCCGGGAGGCCGCCGAGTCGAGCTGAGGACTCAGGGCGGACTTGGAGTGGCTGGACGGCGTGGCCGCCAGGCCGAGGATGCTAGTCTCCCAGAGGGCCAGGCTGCTCAGAAAAACCAGCACGGCAATGCCACCCCAGTGGCCGAGCGACCAGATCGCCAGGAGGACGCCGCTGATCAGAAAAACCGTGGTGATGATACGTTGTTGCATAAGCGTAGGGCGGTTGGCGTCTAGGGAAGGAACTCGGGCTAGAGCTGGCATTGCGGACTAGTGGCGTGATGGGCCTCAGACTGGGGTGAGGTTGGCCTAAAGGAGCGGGGTGGTCAATCCGTCGTTGTGGCACTTTGCCAGCGGAGTCAGCGGAAACCGCCAGAAAATGCTCGCCCGGTGGGAACTGAAAAGGCCATTCTCGGGTTACACTTAGGTAAATGAACTGGGCCACCTCCCAAGGACTGTTAAGCGGAAACGTTGCACAGATTGGTCGTTGGGTGAGGGAGGGGGATCGCCAGTCGGTTTTAGTGGCTTTGGCGTGGCTGATTGGCGGTGCCGGGCTCTACGGGGTTTCGCTGGGGCTGGGTCGGTCACCGTTGATGGGGCTTTTCACGGGAATTAAGCTGCCGCTGCTGTTGTTGACGGTGCTGCTGGTCAATGGGGCCTTCAACGGGATGTTGGCGGCTCTTTGGCAGACGGGCTTGAGCTTTCGGCAGACCCTCCACCTGGTTTTGGTGGGCTTTGCGATTTTCGCGGGTTTCGTCGGTGCCTTGAGCCCGGTGGCCCTGTTTTTCAGTTGGACGCTGCCTTTTGACGAGGTCTCGGGTGCGGTCGCCCAGCACGCCGGGGCGTTGGTGCTGCACACCGGGCTGATGGCGGCGGCAGGGGTCATCTCGGTCGTGAAGCTTTACCGCGTGTTGCTCGAACTGATCGGTTCTCCGGAGCTGGCGCAGCGGGTATTCTGGGCGTGGACGCTGGGGAATCTCTTCGTGGGGGCACAGTTGGCCTACAACCTGAGGCCGTTTTTCGGCAGCCCAGGGCTGCCGATCGCATTTTTACGTGAGGATCCGATGGTCGGGAACTTCTACCTGAGTTTTTTCGCCACGTTTAGGAGCTTCCTTCGCATCGATACGGCACTGGCGTTGGTGATTCTCGCGGTTCTGGGCCTGGGTTTAGCCAGTTGGCTGCAAAGCCGCCTCCGGGTCGTCGCCTCAGAATCTTCTCCTCAACCCAAAAATCAGCCACCATGAACGCCTCCGATCAGCCTTATTCCTCGCCCTCTGCTAACCCAGCCACCGCGCCGAGTTTTCCGCCGGGTGGACAGAATCCCGCCGGGACTCCGCCCGATGGCAAGTCGCCGGATTCCGCCGAATCCGGCGATGCTGCGGGAGGATACACCGGGGCAGTCACGCCCAAGCCGTTGACGCTGTTGACTTTGCAGGAGTTTTTACTGCGGGATTGGCGCGGGCTGATGTGGCACTTTCAGCACA
>DAIQNO010000348.1:0-2806 GCA_036788355.1 Opitutales bacterium
GATGGCCCCATCGGGTGTCGTCCTTTCAGGACTTTGGTGGTCGGGCGAACTTTTTTCCCTGGGTTGCGCTCCTGCGTCGCTCCATCCAGGGCTTTAACCTCTCGCCCCGTTGGGGCTTGAATTCAACCCTCTCGCCTTGGTGGGGCTGGTTGGCCTAGGCCTTTGAAACCCGCCACGCAACTCGATGTCGGCTTCCACCGTGCATCCCGTTGGGGCTGGTTGGCCTGGTAAACTAGGCTACCAACTTAACTCGCTGGACACTAGGTAAGTTCGCTGGGCAGCAGTGGCGGCAGCGTGGCGAGGTGGGCGCAGAGATCGAGCCCTGCGTGATAGCCGGACTGGAAGGCGCACTCGATCCGCGACCCCCCAAAGGCATCACCGGCGACCCACAATCGAATTGACGGAACCGTGCCAAACCGGTCGGAAAGGGGATTTTCGCAGGTGGCCAGTCCCCACCGGTGAACTTGGGATTCCAGGGGCCTAGCGTCCCCGAGAAAGGGCGCAGCCGCCGCCCACAGCAGGGGAACTCGCTCGGCATCAGGAGCGTCGTAAAAGCGTTCCGCGAAAGCCGGCCCACTTTGCAGGGTGACGCTCGGTTCGGTGGAAATGCCCTTAAGCTGATTATCGACGATGGTCATCAGCGGCTCCGGTTCCGGCAGGCTGAGGTAACCCGGCGCAGGCAGGCCGGATGGTCGGTCTAAGCGCACCATCACCGTGATCGACTTGGTATAGCGCACTGCCTTCCAGGAGTCGAGGAGCGGCTTCGGGATGAGGTCGTGCTGCTCAGCCAGCAGTGCCACGGTCTGGGGCATCGGAGGCGTCAGCAGGAGGGTCCGCGCCAACCAGGAGCGACCATCCTCAGCTTGGGCCCGCCAGAGGCCATCGACGTGGCTCAGGCGCGTGACCTTGGCCTCTCGCACCACCTGGGCCAGCCGCCGGTCAAAGTCCTTGGCCATGGCCGTCATCGACGGCTTACCTCGATAGCGGAAATGCCCGGCGGAATGAGCTGCCGCCGCCAGTGGCGATGCTTCCCAAGAAGCCCCTGGGTCGCTCTGTTTCGGTTGTCCAGGAGCCGTTGAAATGGCTGGGGTGGGCACGGGTTTTTGAAACCAGGCTTCGACCAGGCCCATTTCCTCCCAGCGGTGGACGCGATCCCCAAACTCTCCGCTGCGGACGGTGAAAAACTGGGCTCCATGGTCGAAAGTGGCTCCGGCGAAGGACCGCGTGGACATCCGCCCGCCCACGCCCCGCGCCTTGTCCAACAGAACAACCCGAAAGCCCTCCCGCACCAGTCGGTGCCCCGCTGCCTGAGCGGTCATCCCAGAGCCGACAATCAGGGCATCGGCAACGATCGGAAGCTCCGAGCTTTCACGTCTCGACGCGTCCGGTTCTTCGCAAACTGCCGATGGCAAAGTCATAAGGTAGTTTCATCCCGATTTCGCTAAACCGCAAGCGTAAGCCAACGTGGGGGCCGAACTGGAGAAGGCCCTGCCAGCGCTCGCAAAAAATTCCGCCCCTGCTTCGCGAACCGAGTTGGACGCAACTGATCAATGGGCCATTTTCGCCCTGGCAATCGTTGTAAAACGCTGCCCTGGATGCCCACAGACCCCTCCCGCTACGGTGGCCGGCGCTCCCGTCAGTCCCGTTGTGAACAACCCGTCAACAACCTACCGACAAAAAGTGAAGTCCTCGGGGAGAAAATTACCTTTTCACCGGCCCTCCCTGTCGATGCCGGTCACTGCGCCGGGTTATCAGCCGAAGCAGACTCACCGAAGTCGCTGACCTTCAGGCTTTTCCTTGGGTTATTCCACTTTTGCACCGGGCATAATACGGATACCAGTCATGTAATGACTCCTTTACCTATTTATAGATTGGGCATTGCCAAGACCCCGCGACCCCGTCACGGTTTTGGGCAGAAGACCCTTAGACCATGAAGTTCAAGATCAACCGCGAGCACTTTTCCAACGGCCTCCAGCAGGTTTTGAATGTCGTCAGCAACCGTGCCACGATGCCGATTCTCGGCAATGTCCTGATCCAGGGCGAGCAAGACCACCTGTTGCTGACCACGACCAACCTTGACCTCGGTATCCGCTGCAAAGTCAAGGCGGAGATTCTCTCGCCGGGAGGTGTCACGCTGCCGGTTCGGAAGCTGGCGGCGATCATCAAGTCGCTGCCGGACGCGGCGGTGGAAGTTTCGGTGGCCTCCTCGAACCGCGCCAAGATCACCAGCGGTGGGTCGGTGTTCCAACTGATGGGCATCGCCCAGGATGAGTTTCCGGCCCTGGGAGCACTGGAAGATCGGTCAAAGTTCTCCATCGACCAGGATGGCCTCAAGCGGATGTTGCAGAGCGTTTCTTACGCCCAATCCTCGGACGAAAACCGCCACATCCTCAATGGAGTTTACTTCCTCTTCGGCGATGATAAACTGACTCTGGTGGCGACCGATGGTCGTCGCTTGGCGCTGATCAGCCAAGAGTTGAAGGTGGCTGAGGGGCATGAGGGTAGCCTGATTCTGCCGGCCAAGACCGTGGCGGAACTCCAGCGGCTCTTGGGCCAAGGGATGGAAGTGCTGATGGCCTTTAACGAGCGGCAGGTGGCTTTCGAGATCAAAATCAGCGGGGCCGAGGATAAAAGCGGCGTCGTCGATGGCATCTACCTGGTCTCTAAGATCGTCGAGGGCACCTTTCCCAACTACAAGCAGGTCATCCCCAAGGAAACGGAGAACCGCATCAAGGTGGAACGGGAGTTGTTCGCGGATTCCGTCCAGCGGGCCGCGTTTATGACCAGCGACAAGAACCACTCTGTC
>DAIQNO010000349.1:0-2780 GCA_036788355.1 Opitutales bacterium
TGCTATCTTGACTGCGTGACTTGGGAAATCATCTTTGTGTTGCTGGTGCTGGTGCTTTCGGTCGTCAGTTTCATCTGGGAGAAAATCTCGGCTGACGTGACGGCTCTAGTGGTTTTTTCCGTTATCTTGGCGGTCGGGGTGGCCTCGGGGTCGGAAAAACTGCCTGGCCTGGATGCGACCTTGGGGGTCTTGGGGAATCATGCGCCCCTGACGGTGGCGGGGATGTTTATCCTTAGCGCGGGACTGGCCAAGGCCGGGGCGATCGACTTGCTGACGGCGTTTTTCATGCGACTGACCAAGCTCCCGCTGCCCGTTTTCCTTGGGGTGTTGATTCTGTCGGTGGCGACGGTGTCCGCCTTTGTGAATAACACACCGGTGGTGGTGGTGATGCTGCCGGTGGTGCTGGGTCTAGCGCGGGAGCTGAAGGTTCCGGCTTCCAAGCTGCTAATTCCGTTGTCTTATGCGGCGATTTTCGGCGGAACCTGCACGTTGATCGGGACTTCGACCAATCTGATCGGTAGCGGCATGTTGACCTCCTATGGTTACGAGCCACTGGGGATGTATGAGCTGACCAAGGTCGGATTCCCGATTTTGATCGTCGCCACGCTTTACATGGTGTTTTTCTCAGGGCGGTTGCTGCCGGTGCGGGAGACGTTGAGTTCGATCCTCTCGGATCAGGAACGGCGAGAGTTCATCACCGAGGCCTATGTGCGGGCGGACTCTAACCTGATCGGCCGTACCATCGACGAGGCGGCGACGCTGAAGGGGCGCCATCTGCGCGTGCTGGAGATCGTGCGTAACGGGGTTGGCTTGCTGAGCAACCCCCGGAAGGTGCCGCTGGAGGTGGGAGACCGGCTGGTGTTGGCCTGCCAGCCTTCCGGGGTTTTGGAAGCCCACCATACCAAGGGGATCGACATGCTGGGGGAGCGGGAAATCGGGCTGGAGCAGATTGCAGCGGATGAGGGGGCGATCGTCGAGGGGATGGTTGCTCCGGGGGCGCAGATTCTGGGGAAAACGATTCAGGAAATCAGTTTTCGGCAGCGTTTTCGGATGGTCATCGTCGCGGTGCATCGCCGAGGCGAAAATCTGCGCAACGAGATCAACACCTTGCGGCTGATGGAGGGTGATACGCTTCTGATGATGGGGTCTAACAAAGCCATCGAGCAGCTTCGCAACAAGGACGACATTGTGCTTTTGGATAAGCCCCGAACCCCGGCTAAAAGCACCCGTTCGAAGCTGCCCTTGGCCCTCAGCATCGTCGGCGGAGTGGTCTTGTTGGCCTCGATCAACGTGTTGCCCATTGTGGCGCTGACGACTTTGGGCGTCGCTTTATTGATTGTCACGGGCTGCCTGACCGCCAAGGAGGCTTACGGATCCGTCGAGTGGAGTATTCTGATCATCATTTACGGGATGCTGGCCTTGGGCAAGGCGATGGAGGTGAGTGGGGCGAGCCTGCTCATTGCCCAATCGGCGATCGGATTTATTCAGCATTTTGCGCCGTTGGCCTGGCAGCCGTTTCTCATTTTGGCGATGGTTTACCTTATCACTACGGTTTTTACGGAGTTTCTCTCGAACAACGCGGCCGTGGCGTTGATGGCTCCCATCGCGATCGGGATTGCCGTTTCCCTGGGGATGGATCCTCGGCCTTTCGTGGTCGGGATTTGCATAGCGGCTTCGGCGAGTTTTGCGACGCCGATTGGTTATCAGACCAACACCTACGTTTATGGTGTCGGGGGCTATCGGTTTAGCGATTTTACGCGCATTGGCCTGCCGTTAAACGCCCTCTATGCGGTGGTCAGTCTGATCTTGATTCCGTGGATCTGGCCGTTCTTTCCCAAGCCCTGAGGCGACCGGCGTTTTGGACGCCCAAACTGGCCCTGAACTGGCGGGAATGCTGAACCCGAAGGGGCGGGCAATGGGGCTTGCCTGAACCGGGTGACGGTCGGCAGCGTCTCGATTGAAATGATGGTTTTGCGGGATTTTGCGGTGCAGGCGCCGGGGGGTGGGGCGACGTTGGTGGCGGTGGAGGCGTTGGCGTTTTCCTCTGGTCGGATGCACGCGATTATTGGGCCGAGCGGTTGTGGGAAAACGTCGCTGCTGAAGGGGATGATCGGGTTGTTGCCTTCGACGGGGTCTTGTCGGCTGAGGGCTGGGGGTGAGGGCGATGGGGGGAGTGAAGCCGATGGAAAGGGTGGTCGGGTCGGCTTTGCGCCTCAGTTTACGGTAGTGCCTCCGTTGGCGACGGTGGACGAGGCTTTGGATGATACGTTGCGGTTGACGGAGCCTTCGGCGGGGCGGCGGCGGGAGTTGCGCGAGGCGGCCTTGGCGGAGACGGGGCTGACGGGGCTGCGGGGTCAACGGGCCAGCCAGCTTTCGGGGGGGCAGCGGCGGCGGCTGGGTCTGGCTTTGGAGCTGGTGAGTGGGCCGGATTTTTTGTTGTGCGACGAGGTGACTTCGGGTCTGGATCCGACGGCTGAGCGTCAGATGCTGGCGGTGTTGCGGCAACAGGTCGAGGGCCACGGGCGGACGGTGGTGTGCATTATCCACAACCTGGCTCGGGTGGTGGATTTTGACGTGGTGACGGTGCTTTTTGGGGGGCGGGTCGTTTTTCAGGGCTCGCCGGAGGCGTTGATGGCGCACTTTGGTCTCGGGGACATCTTCGACCTTTATGAGCACTTGGTGGGCGAAGCCCCGGCGGCTTGGGCAGATGGCGGGGCGGGGGTTGACGGCTCTGCGGGTGCAGCGGGCGGTTCGGTGGGCGAAAAAGGGAACTCAGCGGG
>DAIQNO010000350.1:0-2709 GCA_036788355.1 Opitutales bacterium
TCGGTCTTGACCGGCACCGATCTCACGAACCTGCGCAACCTGCTGAACGATGCGGATCCGAATCTCCGCGGCAGCGCCGCCCAGACTCTCGGCTACCTCCAGGACTCGACCGCACTCCCCACCCTGGTCGCCCTGCTCAGGGACACCGACCACTGGGTCCGCCAAAAGGCCGCCAATGCCATCCGTTATTACGCCGACACCGCGGCGGTTAGTGCCTATCGCGATGCCATGCTCGAGGCCTTCATCGCCAATGGTCCCGCCGACCCTGACACCATCGATTGGAGCGACCCGCTCCAGTTCAGCAACGGCCAACTTGGCCAGCTTCTCTTCGGAAGCACGAGCACCGACGGTGCCATTTTCCCGAGATATTCCATCGCGTCATCCACCGTCAATGCCCCGAAAGCCACCCACCTCTATCCCGCGCTTCGCATCGCTTTGGAACTGCCTGCCGGACTCTTCCGTAGTTCGGGATCGAGTTTCGTAAAGAATTACCTGAGCTTGTCCGATGCGCAGGCGCTTTTCCCGGAACTGTTGGAAGTCCAAGCCTATGCCGCTCCGGCTGATAACATGTTCGGCAATGGACCACGCGCGGACGCGATCGCCTTCATGGCCGCAAACAAAATCAAAGAAGGCATCCCGCTTGCCCTCGCCATGCTCGAAGTCCCGGAGAACTATGGTCATGGTTCGCATATCTTCCTGAATGAGGCTCTCAATGCCCTTGCCTCTTATGGCGATGCCGCCCGCTACACCCTGCCCACGCTCAGGGCCTATCTTGGAAAATGGGATACGAATTCGGCCACGTATAGCCTGCTTCTCAATACCATCGCCACGATCGAAAATGCCGTCACCGCGCCGGCCATCAAACCCGGCCTCTGCGTCGCCAATTCCCAGACCGTCGCGACAACCGGTGCGAAAGCCATCACGCTCACCGGGGCATCGCCGCGCGGGGCATTTTCATTCCTCAGCGTCACCTCACCGGCCAACGGCACCCTCACCGGCACCGCCCCCAACCTCACCTACACGCCAAACGGGGGATTCAGCGGCACCGACAAATTCACCTTCCGGACCAAGGACTCCCTGACGACCTCCGACCCCGCCACGGTCTCCATCATCGTCGGCTCGGCGGCCGGCACGGGCATCGTCGGCGCGTATTTCGACAACGCCGATTTCACCAGTCCGGTGCTCACCCGCACCGATCCCCAGATCAATTTCGACTGGGGCACCGGCTCGCCCGACCCCTCCATCGGGAACGACACCTTCAGCGCTCGCTGGGACGGCCTGCTGCGGGTGCCGGAAACCGGAACCTACACCTTCTCGACCCTCAACAGCGACGGCGCACGCCTGTATATCGACGGACAAATGGTCATCGATGACTTTGTGGACCAGACCACGAACTGGACGGACAGCGTGCCGGTCAATCTGACGGCGGGTCAACTCGTCGATCTGCATATGCTCTATTATGAGAACACCGGTTCGGCGGTGGCGAAACTCAAGTGGTCCGGCCCCTCGATCGCAGGTGCCAATGGTGACATCATCGGCAGCCAGTGGTTGTATGACGGTTCGGGCACGACCCGCACGCCCTACGCCCACGCGCAGACCCTCACGATGTTAAAAGACACGTCCATACCGGTCACGCTGACGGGCAGCGGCGGCACTTTGACCTACGAGTTGACTGGCACCGCCCCTGCGGGCCTCTCGGGAACCGCGCCGAATCTGACTTACAACCCGCCAGCCGGCTTCAGCGGCACGGTCAGTTTCACCTTCCGTGTCAACAATGGCACCGGTGACTCGGCTCCCGCCACCGTGACCATCAACGTGCAGTCAGGTAATCTCAGCGCCTACACATGGGCCGGCGCGGTTTCAGGAAACTGGAGCGACGGCACCAAATGGACCCCCGGTCTCCCGGCCGCCGGCGGCCAGCCCTTTTACGCCCTGAACTTCCTGACCAGCGGCACCTACACCGCCACCCAAGACCTGAGCAACGGTTTCCAGCTCAACCAGCTCAACGCGGCGGCCAATGTCACTCTAGATGGCACTAACAGCATTTCGTTTGTTGCCAATGGCGGCACCTTGCCCCAGATCAACCAGAATGGCCCGAATACGGTGACGCTCAACCTCCCTGTCACGCTACAGGCTATGACCAGTGTGGGCGGAACTGGACTCGGCACGGTCACTTTAGGGAAAAAGGTAATTTCTGGAAGTGGAGGAATCATCAAAAACAACCTTGGCACTCTGCTGATGGGCAACAACACCTATGATGAGAACGGCAGCGTTGTCGAGTTCGGCCCGGACAACACCTACAGCGGAGGCACCATCATCAACGCCGGCATACTGAGGATGGACTATCAAGCGGGTGGTGCGCTGGGCACCGGCCCCATCACGATCAATGGAGGAACTCTAATGGCGTCGCGTCCCAACGCCTCGAATCCGATCATTGTCAACAGTGGCAAGCTCGATTTTGCCAGCGGATGGGGCAATACCTGGAACGGCCCGATCACCCTCAACGGCGATCTGACACTCATTACCCCTGGCTTTGACAACATGACTCTCAACGGCAACATCAGTGGAGCCGGCGGATTGATCGCCGATTCTCCCTGGTATCATGAGGGTGCATATAACTCCGGACGCGGAGTCATACTCACTGGCACAAACACCTATACCGGAAAAACCACCGTCAAAAGGTACATGATGTTGCAGTGCTCGAGTGCG
>DAIQNO010000351.1:0-750 GCA_036788355.1 Opitutales bacterium
CCCCAACCTCATTGCAACCCTCTGGGAGCGCCGACGTCCTCGTCGGCACCTCCACCTCAAGCGAACCGGCGGATACCCCGGTGCTCCCAGCAAAGTTACTGGCGAAGTCGCCCCCACCTCCCCGCAGTTTTCATCACACCCACGATTCTGCCAAGGCCGTCTGCGGTCTTGCATTGTCGGACGGTCGTTCCCTTGATTGATGGATGGCGCGTGTTTACCTCACCGGGATCGGTTTCGTCTCCAGCATCGGCAGCGATGTGGCAACGGTCGAGCGCAGCTTGCGCGACCTCCGCCACGGCATTGAACGGGTGCCAGCGATGATGGAGCTGCCGAACTCTCCCATCAGCCTGCTAGGCACGATCAAGGAGTTCGACTGCTTTCATATTGATTGGGAGGACTGGACTTTTCCAGCCCGCTTTCGCGCCAAGCGCGAGGTGATGCGCTCCATGTCACCCAACGCCTTCTACGGCTACTGCGCCGTGCTTCAGGCGTTAGAGATGGCGGGCCTCGAGCCCGGTGATCTAGCCAACGACCAGACCGGCCTCTTCACCGCGTCCTCGGGTTCCTCGATGGTGGTTTTTGAACAACTCAAGCGGATGGAGCGCCTCGGGCCGATGCGGGCAAACCCCCTCGCGGTGGTGCAGGGGGCCGTCGGGACGTTGTCCTACAACCTCGATGCGGCTTTCGGCATCCGGGGTGACTCCTGCGGCTTTGCCTCGGCTTGCGCTTCGTCCGGACACGCTTTCGGCT
>DAIQNO010000351.1:760-2697 GCA_036788355.1 Opitutales bacterium
AGAGCGGGCCGTGGTCGTCGGTGCGGAGGATGGCAACCCCATGCAAGTTCTGGCCTTTGCCGCGATGCGAGCCCTGACCCCGTCTGCCGACCCTGACACTGCCTCGCGCCCCTTTGATGCCCAGCGTGACGGCTTTGTCGGCACCGGCGGCGGTGCGGTGCTGATCCTGGAGACCGAAGCGGCCCTCCTGCGGCGCGGTGGCCAGCCCGTCGTCGAGGTCGCGGGCTGGGGTCAAGCCTCCGACGGCTACAACGTGGCCCAGAGCCACCCGGAGGGCGACGGCCTTGCAAGGGCGATGCGCCGAGCCCTGGCCGATGCCGGGGAGACGCCCGAGGCGGTGGATTACATCAACGCCCATGCCACCTCGACGCCGGTGGGCGACATTTCCGAAATGCGGGCCCTGCGCACCGTCTTCCCCGAGGGGCTGCGCCCCGGCATCAGCAGCACCAAGGCCCTCACCGGCCACGGCCTCTCGCTGGCCAGCGCCTTGGAGGTCGGCTTCACCGCCCTGGGGATGCAGCGCGGCTTCACCCCCGGCTCCGCGCACCTCACCACCCCCGACCCGGAACTTGCCCACCTCAACATTCTCCGCCAAACCCTCCCCACCGCCCCCCGCCTCGCCCTCTCCAACAGCAGCGGCTTCGGCGGCGCCAACGTCTGCATCGCCCTCCGGAAGGTCTAGGAGGGAACTGGAGATGGTTAGGTGGCGGGAGCTACCCTTAGCAATGAAACAGGAAAAATTGTTGCCGAAGGGTTTTTACGCTTCCCCGTCTTCATTTCACCTAATTCCAATTATAGGGAGAAGACTGATTCCGGGGCTGTGCCGCATCAGTGAACAACTGCTTAACATCGTCTTTGAGCAGGACAACCAAGGTGAATACGCCCAGCGCAGTGCCAAAGGGCATAAACATGCATTCAATGCCCGCAATCACCAAGCAGAAAACGTATCCTTTGCGCTTTTTGATCTTCCTACCCGCTACGAGGATGCAGAAGGCCAGCGTCATGCCCATCACGATGAATACCCCAGCCATTGCCACAAAAACCCATCCTAAAGCCGCCGGTACGGCCTCTTCGTGCCCGTCGAATTTCTCCGGAGCGAAGACGAGCATCAACCCCACTACGAGGTGGAAAATCGGGAACAGTGCGAACAATCCCGCAAGCCCTCCCACAATATAATGAAAGATTTCGATCAGTCGAAGCTGGTTCTCGCGTTCAGTCATCGTGGTTTTGGTTGTTGGTTGACAAGATGCCTTAAACTTATCTGCGGTGGCACCATGAGAACACGTATCTAATCCCGCTGTACATGCCCGCGTTTGTCAACAGTCTGATTTCAACCTCTGCCTTCCCCAAGCAGCGCCCGACAATCACGCCGTCGAGGCCCAGAGGCGCTGGCCAAGCGGGTAGAGGGCTTTCAGCGGGAGCTGCGAGCCCGCAGGGCAGAGGCCGAGGCCGTCAGGTTGAAAAAGGGTGTCGATCCCCAGGCCGGCGGCCAGTTGGCGTCCTTGGTCGCGGGCCGCCAGGTGGCGCGTCACCATCTGGCCAAGACCGGTTTCCAGGGCCGAGGAGTAAACCAGCGTCGCCTCAGGGTGCGCGGCTCGCCAGGCCAGGAACCCGGGCAGGTCGCCGAGCAGAGACGGCTTCACGACCAGCGTTGCGGTGGGATAACGGGCCGCAAGGTCGGCGAGGGCGGGCAGTTGGGCCACGGACTCGTCCAAGGCCCACGGGGCACCCGTTTCCGCAGCGATGGCGGCGGCGGCGGCCTCCTGGCCGGGTGGCAGGGGCTGCTCCAGGTAATCGAGCGGCCAAGGTGCCCCCGGCCCCGACGTCGCCGCCTTGGCCCACTGCCGCCAGGTCTCCGCGTCGAGGCCACCGTTAGCATCGAGCCGCAGCCGACCCCCCGGCGGCACCGGCGCCGAGAGCTGGAGGACGATCGCGTC
>DAIQNO010000352.1:0-2664 GCA_036788355.1 Opitutales bacterium
TGTCGATGCGGCCCAAGTCTTCGCGAACAGTGCTGTTCACGGTGCCATAGTAGGCGTTGTAAAAGGCACGCAAGGCTGGACGGACGGAACCGTCGGAAGCGGCGTTGAAGAACGGCCCTGGGATGACGTTGTCACCCGCTGAAAGGATCACCGTGCCATCCGCACCGGCCGGGTTGGCTTCTTCGAGGTGTTGAATGATGGCCGCGAAGTTCGGGGCGCGAACGATGGCTTCCACGCCGCCTTCGAGGTCGGAGGCGTGGATCACCTGCAAAGTGAAGTCGAGCTGCGCCTGCGACGCGCTCGCGGCGAGCACGAGGCCCGCCAGTGAGACAGTAAGTTTTTTCATGGTTTCAGTAGGAGATTCGATGACAGTCCAGGGTTGCTGTTGCCCGCCGACGAAAACCCGCCGACGACTCAACGGCGAAGTGATCGCTACGACTCACAGCGCGGTCAACCGGATTTTTCCCAAGTGACCTTTCTGCGCCAGAACCCAGCGATCGCCAAAAACATAACTGACTGTGCAGCAACAACTTAACATATTGCTTTAAGGCAAGCTATCGATCTCTGTCACAAGAATTTAACAATCCAGCCCTCGGCGAGCACCGGCCTCCCCTGGCCCCGCTGTGCTGCTACCCTGCAACAAAAACCCTCCCCCACTTCGCAAGGTTCAGACCAGAATCGCTAAACCCGCCGCAGCCGCTGCAGACCCCAAGCCCACCCGTTTGGCCGAGGCCCGCAGTTGCAGTTGCCGGCCAAGTTAGGTTAGCCTGATATCTATTCTTGCCATGAGTTTCTCCCCGGCCTTTGACGAAGTTTGCGCCCGACTGAAACGATTGCCCGGCCTCGGGCACCGTTCGGCTGAACGCCTTGCCCTGCACCTCCTGGTAGAGCGTCGGGAGGCGCTGGAGCCGCTGCTGGAAAGCCTGCGACTGGCGGCCGCCCGCCTGCGGCCCTGCCCCATCACCGGCAACCTCACCGAGGGCGAAACCTGCCCCATCTGGGCCGATACCCGGCGCGACCGCGCCCAAGTCTGCATCGTCGAACAGGTGCCCGACCTCCTGGCGGTAGAGCGGGCCGGGGCCTTTCGCGGCGTTTACCACGTTCTCCAAGGCAAACTCTCACCCCTGCGCGGCATCGGCCCCGATCAGCTCAACCTGCCCCCCCTCCGCGCCCGCCTGCGCGACGGCTCCATCCGCGAAGTCATCCTCGCCCTCTCCAACGACATCGAAGGCCAGGCCACCTGCCACTACCTCCACGAAGAAATCCTCCGCGAGCAACCCGGCACCACCCTCACCCGCATCGGCTTCGGCCTGCCCTCCGGCAGCGGCCTCACCTTCGCCGACGCCGCCACCCTCCGCAGCGCCCTCGACAGCCGCCGCAGTTTCTAAATCCCCCCGGACGCCGCCCCGCCTACCCCCGCCCACGACCCCGCTGCTTCCCAAAACTGGGCACCACACAGCAAGCTGCGGTGTCTCGGGCCAATGAGGTCTGGACTTAACTGCGGTCGGCGGTGAGACTTGCAAAATGGCAGATGCGACAGTGTCAGAGGGGGAGGCGTTGGCGGTGCGTTACCACGAAACGGGAGCCCCCTGCGACGTGCTGCGGGTCGAGGCAGTGCCCGTGCCGCCCCCTGGGCCGGGTGAGGTCACCGTCCGCCTGCTCGCCGCGCCGATCCACCCGTCGGATCTTGGGATGATTGCCGGCACCTACGGGCGGCAGGCCGCCCTGCCCGCCGTCGCCGGGCGAGAGGGCGTCGGTGAGATCGTCGCCGTCGGGCCGGGGACTCACCTGGGCCTCGGCTCGCGGGTGCGGATGCCATCCTCGGGCGCGTGGATCACGCAGGTCACCACGCCGGAGGCCGGCCTTGTCGCCGTGCCCCGGAACGTGCCGCTGGCCCAGGCCGCCATGGCCTTTGTCAACCCGCCCACTGTGGTCCGCCTGCTGCGCGACTTTGTGACCCTGCAACCGGGCGACTGGGTGGTGCAAAACGCCGCCAACTCCGCCGTCGGCCAAGGGGTCGCCGCCCTCGCCCGGCACTGGGGCCTGCAGACTGTCAACTTTGTCCGCGATGTCCCCCGCACCGAGGCCGCCCTGCGGTCGGTCGGGGCCGACGTCATCCTGCCCGACACCGACGACGGCCTCAAGGCCCTCGCCGACGCCACCGGAGGGGCCAAGCCGCGCCTCGCGCTCAATTCCGTCGGCGGGGAAAGCGTCGTGCGGCTGATCCGCGCCCTCGGCGACAGCGGGGTCTGCGTGACCTTTGGCGGCATGGTCGGCGACCGCATCCGCTACCCCACGCGCAACCTCATTTTCAATGACATCGCCCTGCGCGGCTTCTGGATGGATCGCTGGCTGCGGACCCACCTCCCCGCCGAAGTCGAGGCCCTCTTTAACGAGGTTTTCGACCTCCTCGCCGCCGGCATCCTAGCCGCCCCCATTGGCGCGACCTACCCCCTCCACCGCGCCCTCGAAGCCGTGCCAGCCGCCGCCGAACCCTCCCGCCCCGGCAAAATCCTCCTCCTCGGCCCCAACGTCACCCTCGACGCCTAGGCCCTACGGGTAGACGGGCACGATCGGGAGCATTCAGAACCGTTCCCTGTGGCCACTGCGGGTTTTGGGGCGGGGCATCGGGGTGAGGGGTTGGTTGACAGGGGGCGGGGGGTG
>DAIQNO010000353.1:0-176 GCA_036788355.1 Opitutales bacterium
GGATGATGGCAGGGGCGGCAGAACGATCTACGGCAGCCAGCCACGGGGTTGGCTCTGTGGGCTCCGGGGGTTCTTTGGGCGGTAGGGTCACTCGGGGCTCTGTGGGCTCCGGGGTTGCTGGGGGTTCTCAGCGACTTGGGGGCGGGGGTGCGGCGCGTGGGGCCTGGGAGGGGTGG
>DAIQNO010000353.1:186-2648 GCA_036788355.1 Opitutales bacterium
TCTTTGGGCGGTAGTGGGCGCTGGGTTTCTGGGCTCCGGGGTTGGGGTTCTCAGGGACTTGGGGGCTGGGGTTGCTGGGGGTGCGGCGCGTGGGGCCTGGGAGGGGTGGGCCGGTAGGACATGGTGCCGCTGGTGCTGAGGCCGTGGCTGCTCCTGGTGGGGTTGCTGGCGGCGGTCTTTTTGCTGCCGAGGGGCTGCCGAGTGGCCTGGGAGGGCCACTGGGCGCAGTTGCAGGCGCCGTTGCAACTGGCCTATGGGCAGGTTGCGGACTTGCGTGACTACGCGGCCTTGCAATCGGCGTCCAAGGAGGAGCTTTTGGCGGTCAACCGCGACTTGGCGCGGGTCAATCAAGCTTATGCGCTGGATCAGCAACGGGTGGCGGCGTTGGAGGCGGAGATCGCGCGGCTGGAGTCGCTGCTGGGGTTGCCCGCCGAGGGGCCGTTTCGCTACGAGATTGCGCGGGTGGCGCAGCGGGATTACACGGTCTGGTGGGAGCGTCTGGTGATCCGGAAGGGCGCCAATCATGGGCTCGCGGAGGGCCAGGCGGTGGTTTACGGCGGCGGCGTGGCGGGGAAAATCCGCTCGGTGACGGCTACGACGGCGGTCGTGGAGCTGGCCAGCAGCCCCGGCTTTCGGATGGCTGCCTCCCTCACCGGGGTGGCCAGCCCGGTGACGTATCAGGGCGTGCCCAACGTGCCGCTGCAGCCGCCGTTGGGCGTGGTGCTGAACGTGCCGCCGGAGGTTTCACTGGCGTCGGGCGGGAGGCTGCGGGTGGAGTCGTCGCGGCTCGGCGGGGTCTTTCCGGCTGGTCTGTTGATCGGCGAGGTGCAGTCTCTGGAGGTAGGCAGTGACGGCTACTTTCAGCGCGGCCAGGTGGTGCTGCCGGTGGCGCTGGGCACGCTCCGCGAGGTCGCGGTGATCGTCCCCTTCGACCTGGCCCCGGCTCCCTAGGGAAAGGCGAGGCATTTCGGTCGGAAAGAGCACCTGGCGGCAGGAGCGCGCGGGCACCCCCCAATTTTCCCGTCGGCACGACCTGTTTTGAGGTGGCTTTTTGGTGGCCGTTGGCGGTTGAGTGGGTCGATGGCGACGATGCGCGTGATCACGCTCCTGGGGGCTACGGGTTCGATTGGGGAGAGCACCCTGAAGGTCGTCCGCCGCCACCCGGAGCGCCTGAAGCTGCGGGCCATTGCCGGGGGTCGCCGTTGGGAGCCGCTGGCGGCGATAGCGCGGGAGTTCGGCGTCCGCCACGTTGGGTTGTTCTGCCCGGAGGCGCTGGCGGCGGCCCGAGCCAGCGGGGCCTTTCCGGAAGGGGTGCAGTTTTATCTTGGGCTGGAGGGATTGGAGGCGCTTTCGACGTTGCCGGAGGTCGATACGGTGGTGGCGGCGATCGTCGGCACGACTTCCCTGCGCCCGGCTCTGGCAGCCCTGGAGGCCGGTAAGGATCTGGCCTTGGCCAACAAGGAAATCCTGGTGATGGCGGGGGATTTTGTGATGGCCGCCGCCCGCCGCCGGGGTTCCGTGATCCTGCCGCTGGACAGCGAGCATAACGCGCTTTTCCAGTGCCTCCACGGGCAAGACCCCGCCGGGGTCGCCAAGCTGATCCTGACCGCCTCCGGGGGGCCGTTTCGCGACTACGACCGCGCCCAGATGGCCACCGTGACCCCGCAGCAGGCTCTCCGCCACCCCAACTGGGACATGGGTGCCAAAGTAACCATCGACAGCTCGACGATGGCCAATAAGGGCCTGGAGGTCATCGAGGCCCACTGGCTCTTTGGCCTGCCACCGGAGTCCATCCAGGTGGTCGTCCACCCGCAGTCGATTGTGCATTCCATGGTGCAGTTTATCGACGGCTCGGTGATCGCGCAGCTCTCGCCGCCCGATATGTGCTTTGCGATCCAGCACGCCCTGCTGCACCCCGACCGCGGCCCCGGCTGCGTGGCCCCCCTCGACTTTACCCAGGCCCATTCCTTGACCTTCCGCCCTCCCGACCTGGCCCGCTTTCCGTGCCTGCGCCTGGCCTTCGAAAGTCTCCAGGCGGGCGGCACCGCCCCGGCCATTTTCAACGCCGCCAACGAGGTGGCCGTCGCGGCCTTTCTCACGCAGAAGCTCCCCTACCTGGGCATCCCTGAGGTGATCGAGGCCACCCTCGCGAGGCTCAACCCCCGCCCAGCCAGCACCCTGGAAGACCTCCTCGCCATCGACGCCGAAGCCCGCTCACTGGCCGAGGAGCAGATTCCCGGAGTCGAAGAGAGGTCGCAGTGATGCGCTCCGCGTGCGGCGGTGAGAGCTCCTTGATTCGTGTCTCAGCGCACCTGCGGCGGGGCGGCTTTCATTGAGAATTAAAATGCACAAATTTTCCTTGATTCTTGGAGGAAGACTTTTATACTTGTTACCATTATGGGGATTGACGTTGATGTAAACACAAAGTCGCAAATAGCCGGGCCAGCCTTTTTTCTGGGTTT
>DAIQNO010000354.1:0-2617 GCA_036788355.1 Opitutales bacterium
TGGAGGCCAACGGCGAGCCCACCCGCTGCCGCCGCTGGCCGCCACCACCTGCCCCGACCTCAGCCCTTCGGAAATCTCCACCGCCTTGGCCGATCTCCCGTAACCGGTTTACGAGCGTAGTTTGCACCCAGTCTTTTCCCCTGCAGCATAGGCCGCAGGGGTAAGTTGTGCGATCGGCAGTCGTTGGTGGTGCATCGCCTCGACCACATCGTTGAGATAGGTTTCGGGGTTGAGGTCATGCATGAGGGCGCTTTGGATAACGGTGAGCAGAATGGCGTAACTTTCAGCGCCTTTAACGGTGGCGCTAAAGAGGCTGTTTTTGCGATGGAGGGCGTTGGGACGCATGCCGCGTTCCGTGCGGTTGTTATGTGCGCCTTGCAAGGCGCGTCATCCCTGCGGGTGGGAAACCCGTCCGGCAAACTGTCGCTCCAGCCGGAAGCACTTGGGGCGGTTCGTGGAGGTAACGACATGGACTGAAGCACTTCAAGAAAAGGCCCCCTAGGGGGGTCAGCGATGTGCGCGGGCCGCAACGTGAGTGAACACTGAGCAGGCCCCGAAATCACCGATGCAGGTGCTGACCCGCCATAATAACGGGGAAGGCCGCCGCCGACGGTCAAGCGAGCGACATTCGCAGCCGTCGGGCCTGCCGGGGTAGTGGTGGCAGCACGCGCACGAGAAGGATGACGTGCAACAAGGGAAGTCTTTTCCGGACTCCGCTGCGCTGACACCGCAACGGAAAACGGCCAACCCGTGAGGGCCAGGGTCGGCCGGGGGAGATGGCGGATGGGCCTGTAGTACTGTTGAAGCCGAGTAATGTCGGTGGAGGGAAGGGGCCCTGCTTCGAGAGAAAGGATGAAAGGGACAACAGCTATGGGGATTGGTGCAAGCCTAGGAACTCCAGCATGACGGTTGAGACGTTGCAGACATCCTTGCACGCGAAAGCGAAGTCCGAACCGAGCTATCGCTTCTATAGCCTCTGGGATAAGGTGTATCGCGATGACATCTTGATTGCCGCCTACCAGCGCTGCCGTGCAAACGGTGGGGCGGCAGGCATTGATCGGATGTTTTTCACGGACATCGAGGACCGGGGTCTGTGGCGATGGCTTGAGAATCTGACGCAGGAGTTGCGGGATGGGTCCTACCATCCTCAGCCCCTGCGGCGCGTCTGGATTCCCAAGAGTAACGGTGGGCAACGACCACTGGGCATCCCGACTATTAGGGACCGAGTGGTTCAAATGGCCGTCCATCTGGTTCTATCGCCGATCTTTGAAGCGGACTTGCTCCCAGAGCAGTACGGTTTCCGGGTTGGCGTGGATGCCAAGATGGCTGTCAGACGAGTCCATTTCCACCTCCGGTCTAGCCGGACTGAAGTGGTCGACGGTGATCTCCGCGACTATTTCAACACGATCCCCCACGGGGCGCTGATGAAGTGTCTCGCTCGGCGGGTGGTGGACGGTCGGGTGCTATCGGTCATCAAGGGGTGGCTCAACGTCCCCGTGGTCGAAAGCACGCGCCGAGGAGAGCGCCGCACAACCGAGGCCCGCGACGGGCACCGAGGAACACCCCAGGGAGGCGTCATATCGCCGCTCTTGGCCAACCTCTATTTTCGTCGCTTCGCCTTGGCCTTGCGGATGACCGAACCCGGTGCCTCCGGGGCCATTCGTATGGTCAACTACGCGGATGACTTCGTCATTTGCTGCCGCCCCGGTCTTGGGGAAGCGGCAATGCGTATAACGCGGCGCGTGATGACCAAGCTTGGCTTGGAAGTGAATGAGCAAAAGACCCAGCTCGTGCGTTTGCCCAAAGGTCGGTTTGATTTTCTCGGCTATACCTTCGGGCGCTTCTACGGACATGGCGGCAAACCGTATTTTGGCACAGCCATTTCGCAGAAAGCACTGACTCGCGTATGGGGAAAAGTCCATGACGAAACATCGACGCGGTGGGTCCAGGATTCGCCCGAAAAGCGGGTGCTGGAACTCAACCGCATTCTACGCGGTTGGTGCGGTTATTTTGACCAGGGACCGGTTTACCGACCCTATCGACATCTCCGCAACTACACCGAGCGTCGATTACGCAGATGGTTGATGAAGAAGCACAAGCGGCGAGGCACGGGATACCGTCAATACCCCGACGAGTTTCTCTACGAGAAACTCGGTCTCTACAACCCGCACGCGCATCGAGTCAGCCAGACGAGGGCGAAGGCGTGAATCTCGGAGGAGAGCCGTGTGCGGGAAATCCGCACGCACGGTTCGACGAGCGGCGCCCGGAAACGGAGCTATGGCGCGGACTGAGGCACCGGCATACAGGCGAAAGCTGCCGGCCAACGGCTACTCCCCGCGACCTGCGGCCACCGCGCCGGGTGCCGACTCTACCGAGCGGGATGCAGCCGTGGTTGATGAAGACTTCGAGTTCATCCCATCGTTTGGTGATGTAGTTTATGGCGCGACTCATAACGCCATCGGGATTATAGAGTGGCCGAAGCTGTTCGAGCAGGATTTTGAGATCGTCAATCAGCGGCGGCATCACCCGTTGGCGCCCGAGCGTGACGGCCGCATGCCAGGCAGCACTCTGCGGCGGCACGTTACCGAGCTGTTGATGTTGCTTGGTGAGCTCTTTG
>DAIQNO010000355.1:0-2614 GCA_036788355.1 Opitutales bacterium
AAACGGGTCCGAAAGCAGCCGGTCACGCAGCCCGATCGACCAGCGGACCAGGTCGATGTCACGACGGGGATAAAAAGTGGTGCCGGGCATCGCGATACTCCTAAACAGCGGACAACCAAATCATCAAAGACGCATCACCGGCCCAACCGCCCGTCAAAGCGGAAGGCCCTTCCGCCATCCCTTCGTCTCTTTCCCTCCCCGTCTCTTCGTCTCTCGCTCTTTCCTTCCGTCCCGCCGTCCCTCCGTGCCTTGCTCCACCCCCACCCCCCGATAAAACCCGCGCTCCCCGACTCAAATCGCCCGCGCCGCGTTCCGCCGACCTTTCGCGATCTCCCCGCCTCGCGCAACGCCCCGCCCGCTTACCGGTCCCAAGTCACCCGTGTGCGGTGCCGATCGCGCGGTCAGCGGTAGCCGAGGTCCGGTCACCGGTTTCCCCGCATCGCGCACCGGCAACCCGCCGCCCATCCCCGGTCCCCCCGCCCGCAGCACGGGTTCCACACGCCCGGTCACCGGTTCCCAGCCCTTGGTCACCGGTTCCCAACGCTCCGTCACCGGCCCGGCATCCCGCATCACCCCTCCCCCGCCCCGCATCACCGGCAACTCACCCCACGCCACCGCTCCCGCCGCGCGCATCACCGCTTGCCAACGCCGCGCCACCGCCAGTCGAGCCGATACCCAAGTCAGGCGTACGCCCATCCGGCCCGCTCAGCGTCTCTTGCACCAACCCCTCGGAAGCAACCACCCAAACCGCCCGCCGATTTCTTCGGCACGCAGCAAACTCCATTTCAGCTTCGACTGCTCTCCGTCGCGTTGCTCAAGGAACTTGCAGATCGTCCCATTTGATACCCGGTTGAATCGGGCTGAAAGACATGTTGCTCTGGCTGGTGTCGGGATCGGTCACGGCCGCAGAGCCGTCTCCGAAGAGTGCGGCATTCCCCCGTCCGTGCAGATCAATACCACCTCCCGCAGCGCTGACGAAACTGTTCTCAGCGGCATCGTCTTTATCGACATCGTCGAAGAAGATGAACCGTCCGACCGGTGGCGGGTAGGAGTCCCATCGCGTGCAATCGCCGAACATCAGGTAGTCCGAAGGCGAGTGCAAGTCCACATCGCGCAGGTTGGCGCGTTGCATCGAAGCCAGCCATCGAGCCGACATGAAATAGGTGGAGACATCGGCCATCGGGAATCGCGGGCAGTTCCAGATCGCGGCATCGCTGCGCGTGAAGTCCGGGAGCGGCAGGTAGCCATGCAGCATTTCCGTCCATCCCGGGCCGGGTTGGTCGCGGCCGGTTCCGTCACCATTCAAAGCGTGCGTCCCGCCATAGGGCATGTAGTGGCCGCTGTGGTCCACCCCGTAGGCGTGCACCGCGACGCCGAGTTGCCGTAGGTTCGATAAACAGGTCACTGTCTGGCCGGAACGTTTGGCGGCGGCCAGCACGGGCAGCAGCATCGTGAGCAGCATCGAAATGATCCCCATCACGACCAGTAGTTCAATAAGCGTAAACGCACTGGCCCGCTGGGAGGGGGTGGCTTGAAGCATTTGCCCTTTGTAATCGCAGATCTGAGCAAAGCGAAGCGATAAAATTTCTCACCAAGACTCTTGACATGTTGGGGGGGGGGGGTAGCTTAATGAAGTTCTTCCGGAGCCGTGCCTTGCCAACCTTCTCTTTCGATTTCGGGTCCCTGAAAGAACGCCTGGAGCGTCGATTGAGATGTCTCCGCGAAAGTCGGCTCGGGCTATGGATCGCGGACCGCCTCGGGCACAAGGCGAAATCCCGAGTGGTGGCCCATGCAGTCTTAGCGATGTCGATTGCGGCGATCACGTTGGGCGTTGCAAGCTTCGCTTGGTTCTATTTTGCGGGTTTTGGGGGTCGGGTCTCGGTCCCTGTGCAGGCCCAGGCCGAGAACAGCCTCAGGACGCTTGCACGCCCGGTACCGATCAATCTCCCTTTGGCCCAGTTGCACGCGAAGGTGAATCCACATTTGTTGCCGACCGCCACGGCGGCTGAAGCGTTAGCGGGGCGGGAGGGGTTCGCGGCCTTTGAAGCGCTCATGGAACGCGGCGCAGCCTCGGTGTTTCTGGATGGCTACACCGCGGCCGCTCCGGATTACCGTTTGGCGGTGGAGCATCTGCACCATGCATTCAAGCAGCACGGAACGTCGATCCCCGGTTTGCTGGATGCCAAGGATCTGGTGCGAGACCTGATGACCGTACGGTATGTGCTGTGGAAAAACGGGGATTGGGAAACGATCGGCCGGGAGGGCGAGGTCTCCATGGCCTTCGCCGTGCCCGGTTCCTATGAGATGTTCGACGCGCAGTTGTTCTACGCCGACTACCTGAGTCTTTACGATCCCCTTGCGTGTTTCACACATTTCCCCGCGTTGGCTTCGGCGTACGACCGGGGCGAGTATCCGACGGTGCCGATCGCCAAGCGCGAGGAAATCGACCTCTCGCTGGGGCTGACGCTGCAAACCTACGGCCGATCCGCCGAGGCCGTGCCTTATCTGACCCGAGCGATGGCGCATCGTTCGGTGCCCGAAGACCTCAAGCGGCAGGCGCACCGGGCGTTGGTTGCATCACTCGCCGCCGAGGGCCGTCATCAGGAGGCCTGGA
>DAIQNO010000356.1:0-2607 GCA_036788355.1 Opitutales bacterium
GCGCTTCGCGCAAGGGCACCCCGAAAATCTGCACCGAGCCGCTGGCGCGGGGAATCAACTCCAGACAGGCTTTAATCAGCGTGCTCTTGCCTGCCCCGTTGGGGCCGACGACCCCGATGATGCTGCCGGCTGGAAGCTCCAGGTCGATGTCCCAGATCACGGGTTTACGGTGGTAGGCGACCGTCAAGTCGTGGATCGACAAGGCGGAGGCCGCAGAGTGCTCCGGGCCGGGCTCCGTCTCGGCGTGGCGGTGAAGTCGGAAGAGGCTTTTCACGGCGGAGTGGAAGGGCTCAGAGCGGAGAGACGGGTGGCGGAAATTGGGTGCAGCCGGGGCGCGAATCCCGAGGCGGCGGAAAGGGCTAAAAGAGTCGCTAGAGTGTCGATGCTTGAATCACCAGGATCATTTTTGCTGATAATCCAGGCGTGCGTCACCATCAATCTGTCGCTGCAGCGATTCCGTCACCTTCCTCATTGCCGATCGGAGCTGAACCGGTGTCGGTTGGCCCGGATCCGCGCTTCGCGGGGGTTGGCCGACTCTACCGTGATCCGGCTGCCGCGCTGGCCCGGCTGCGGCAGGCCCGGGTGCTGGTGGTGGGGATCGGTGGCGTCGGCTCCTGGGTGGTTGAAGCCCTGGCCCGCAGCGGGGTCGGGTGCCTCATCCTGGCCGATCTAGACGACATCTGCCGCAGCAATCTCAACCGCCAACTCCACGCTCTCGACGACAACGTCGGCGCCCTGAAGGTGGAGGCGATGGCTGAGCGCGTGCGGGGCATCGTTCCAGAGTGTCGGGTCATCGCCGAGGCGTGTTTTTTTTCCGAGGCCACTACCGATCGCCTGCTACGGCCGGAACTTTCAGCCGTGGTCGATGCGATCGACGCGCTCGGCAATAAGTGCCGGCTGTTGCCCGCCTGCCGAGAGCGCGGACTGCCGGTCTTTACCTGCGGCGGAGCCGGCGGGCGGGTAGATCCAGCCCGCCTCGCGGTAGCCGATCTCTCGGCGACGACCCAAGACCCGCTGGCTGCCCAGGTGCGCCGTCGGTTGCGTCGCCAGCATGGTTTCCCGACGGACGCAGGCTTGTCCTTCGGCATCCCGTGCGTATTCTCGACGGAGCCCGTCCGGGTTCCGACCGGCGTGTCGGGAAAAGCCGCCGCTGACGGGCTGGGCGGGGTTGACGACGCCGATGCGCCCTCCGAGCTTGGCACGGGGGAAGTCACGCCAGCATTCTCTTTCTCGGCCAGTGGGCGCGGTCTCAACTGCGACTTCGGCCTTGGCAATGCCGCTTTCGTCACCGGCGCGATGGGGCTGCACCTCGCGGCTCTGGTGGTCAATTTCCTCGCCGAAAGGCCGGGAAAGGCCAACGCCTAGCGTCGTGGTCGCGGTTCTGGCCCGATACAACCGAGGCAGTTGCGCTAAAGCAGTTGGGCCGTTGTTCCTAGAATCGTGGCGTCACGGAGCGCCGTTGACCTGGCTCCAGCGTGATCCAGCCGTCTGCACTGGGCACGTTGTCGTTCTTGTAGATCTGGACGCGAAAGGGCTCCGTAGCGTCGCCGGTGGCCCACTGCCATTTCCCGATTTCGAGAAACTCCATCGGCACGCCCTTTTCGAGGGAAAGGCCGGGGCCATCGCCGCGTACGAAAGGCTTATTTCCGATGCCGATCAACACCTGGGCGATCAGCGTCGTCTGGTCGCGTCCGGCTTTTCTGGCCCGAAATCGGCTCTCTTCGACATCGCCGAGGAGGTCTGGCTGCAGGACTTTAGCCGTCACGACCGGTGAAACCTCGGTCGTTTCGGGCTGGGCGCTCTGGCCGGGCAGGTCTTCATCCACCAACGGGGCCTCGGTCTCGTCCTCACCCCAGCCGTCAGCCCCCCAGTCGTCGGCCGCCATCAAGGACGCGTCTTCCTCCTCCATTTCCCCCGGCTCCTCAGCTTCCCCCAGCTCAATCGTTTCCTCCGCCTCAGAAGATTTTTCAGCGACCTCGGTAAGCTCGGCGGAATCCCCAGCGGCAACCTCTGCAGAAGCCTCCGCTTCAGCGACCTCGCCCGCTTCCTCCACCATCTCCGCGTCGCCTTCATCGGCGTCCTCAACTTCCAGGTCGATGGCCTCAAAATCCCCGAGGTCGTCCTCTGGATTTTCGGGGTCATCCCCAAAGTCGGCTGAAGTTTCCAGCTCCTCAACTGCTGCGGCGGCCTCGGCTTCGTCCACGTCCCCAGGGGGCCCCGCCGGAGCCTCCGTCGCCTCGCTCTCCGGCACTGCGGGGGTCATGGCAGGCACTGCTCCGGCGGCAACCTTGACGGCCTCAGCCGGTAGCTCGGCTTTCTTGGGGCGTTCCGGGCGTCCAGGAAAAAGTTCAGCGATGCCCGACCACGCCGCAAGGCCGGCCTCGGGAGATGGTGGTTGCGCCTTCTCAGTCGGCTCCGACGCCGGAAGCGGGCGAGGCACCTCGACGGGCGGCTGTGGTTGCGCTACCTGACGTGATAGCCGCTCCAACGCGGCGGCTAACTGGTCGAGCCGACCATGGATGGCCGCCAGCGGAGCGCTGAGCTGCTCTTCCTGCCGACTCTGCTCCAATCGCTGGGCCAGTTCCTCCCGCTCGCGATCCAGGAGGG
>DAIQNO010000357.1:0-1256 GCA_036788355.1 Opitutales bacterium
CATTGGACGCGGAGGGCAATCTCGGCGAGGATCCGATCTTGGTCGTCGGCATTGGCAGATTCTAGCTGATCGGAATAGACTCTGCCGACGAGGTCGAGTCGCGGGCGGGTCGCAGAACGGATGAGGTCATTTTCTGCCTCGATCTGCCGCAGGGACTGCTGGAGGGACTGCGTGGCCGGAGACGGCGCAAAAAGGGTCGGCAGTCCGTGGCTGCTGCCGAGTCGGTGGTCGGTGCTTGCTTGATGGGCGAGGTTCGACGGCAGGCTCTGGAGACCCCGTAGGGCGTCGCGCAGGCCGGCATGGGTCACCGGCGGGATTGGCCGACCGGCTAAGCTGTTGAGCTGCTGCGTCAGCTCTCCCACCGCTAAGCGAGCTGCGATGACCTTCAGAGCGGCCTCATCGGCGTCCAGCCGGGCTTCCGTGGCGGTGATTTCTCGCTCCCGCCCGGCGGCGACGCGGCCTTCTGCCTCGGTGGCGAGGCGGTCGAGCTGGTCGGCCTGGGCAGTGGCCAGGCGCAGGGCCTCTTCGGCGAGGCCGAGTTGAAGCACGCCGAGGCGGAGTTCCTGCCGCCAGCCGGTTAACGCGGCGTCGAGGGCCCCATCGGCGAGGTTCTTTTGCAGTCTGGCGAGCCGCTGGCGGGCTTCGATGCCGCCAAAGTCGTAAAGCGGCAGAATACCGGTCAGGTCGGCGGTTGGGCGGATTGAGAAACGGTAGCCGCCGCCATCCAGTTCCCACTCATTGCGGCCCGACAGGAAACCCTCAACCATCACCGACGGTCGTCGCTGCCGCTCTGCGACCTCCACGGCCCCGCGGGCTTTGGCGGATTCCGCGAGGAGGGCGCCGAGTTGAGCGGGGTTCAAGGCAGCGGCCTCGGCCAGAATCGGCTCCAAGGTCGGAAACCAGCGGTTGAGAAGGGACTCGACCGGGACTTCCGTGGGGCTGGCGACAGGTTCAGCGGCTGAGTCTCCGGCAGGACTGGGCTGTGCCGAGGCGCTCCCAGGCAGGAGCACTGCGGCCAGGCGGACGAGCCACAGAAAGGGGCGTGGCCGGGGGCAACGGTCGGAATGAGCGACGGCAACGGCGTTCATTGGGCCTGGTTTGGCGATACCTGGGGCCGGAAGAGCCGGGCCGGTTTTTCGATGTCTGCTCATTGCCATTACGGAGAGCACAACCACCGATGCGCGTTGCTGCAATCCTCAAGCGCGCGCCGACCGAGCTTCCTCGGCCGTGTTTGAGCGTTAAACTCCAGAATCAGC
>DAIQNO010000357.1:1266-2606 GCA_036788355.1 Opitutales bacterium
CGATATTCTCGGGTCGGCGACTGTGGAAGGTAGGAGGCGTGGCAAAACGGCTTGCCAGCCGAGCATGGGCCGGGCTTTTTCAAGGGGCTATGGTGGTAAAACCGAAAATCCGCGGCTTCGTCTGCATCACCGCGCACCCTGACGGTTGCGCCGCGCACGTGCAGGAACAGATCGACCTGGTAAAGTCCCGCGGCGCCCTGATCGGCGGCCCAAAGAAGGTCTTGGTGCTGGGTGCCTCCACCGGCTACGGACTCTCCTCGCGGATTGCGGCGGCTTTCGGAAGCGAGGCAGCCACTTTAGGGGTCTTTTTTGAGCGTGAGCCCGGTCCCGACCGACCGGCGACGCCGGGTTGGTATAATTCCGTCGCTTTCGAGGCTCAGGCCCACGCGCAGGGGCTCTACGCGCGCTCCATTAACGGCGACGCATTCTCGCAGGAAGTTCGCCAGCAGGTCATCGCGCAGCTCAAAGCCGATCTGGGCCAGGTGGACTTGGTGGTTTACTCTCTGGCGTCCCCTCGCCGCACCGATCCGGCCACCGGGGTTACGCATAAGTCCGTCTTGAAGCCCGTCGGCGCGGTTTTTCACGGTAAGACGGTGGATACCGACAAGGCGCGGGTGCTCGAGGTGACGATTGAGCCCGCGACGCCCGAGGAGATCGAAGACACCCGCAAGGTGATGGGTGGGGAGGACTGGCAACTTTGGATCGACGCCCTCCGCGAGGCCGATGCCCTGGCCCCCGATGCTCAGACGGTCGCTTACTCCTACATCGGCCCGAGCGTCACCCACGCCATCTACCGCGATGGCACCATCGGCAAGGCCAAGGAAGACCTGGAGGCCACCGCCGCCAACCTCCGGGCGGCGGGGTTGCCCGCCTACGTTTCCGTCAATAAAGCCGTCGTGACCCAGGCCTCCTCAGCCATTCCGGTGGTGCCGCTGTACATCGCGATCCTCTTCAAGGTGATGAAGGCCCACGGCCTCCACGAGGGCTGCATCGAGCAACTCGACCGCCTGTTTCGCGACAAATTATATCACCCGGACGGCCCCCAGCTCGATGAAGCCCACCGCCTCCGGGTGGATGACTGGGAAATGCGCCCGGAGGTGCAAGACGAGGTCGCCGCCCTCTGGCCGCAAGTGACCACCGAAAATCTCCACCAGCTCACCGATTTTGGCGGCTACCAGGCAGAGTTTCTGAAGCTCTTCGGCTTCGGACTGCCGGGCCTCGACTACGATGCCGACGTTGACGTCGAGCGCCGGTTTTCTTGAGTGCGGTGCCCGCCGGGGAAGTGCCGGTTGGCCCTCGACCCAGCCCCACCGGGTTTCTTGGGCGGGGCTGGGTTGTCA
>DAIQNO010000358.1:0-2606 GCA_036788355.1 Opitutales bacterium
CAACAATGGCCGAGGTCGCCCGGTCGGAAGCGCTCATGCTGGCTTGGCGGTGTTGCCAGACTAGCAGGCTGGCGACCACGGCGCCCAATAGGGTGCCAACGCCGAAAATCTTGAACCGGGTCCCGAGGGTCTTAGTCATGGATCAAAGCTGTTCTGTTTACCCGGCAGGTCAAGGCGTGCAGCCGCAGGTGTGGCGCCGCGGGCGAGGTGTGGCGCGGCAGGCGAGGTGTGGCGCGGCAGGTGAGGTGATTCAGCCAGCCAGACCACTGCGTCGGAGGAGGGCCTCAGGGTCGGGATCGCGGCCCATAAAGGCCCGGAAAAGCTCCTGGGCGGCGGCGGAGTTACCCTGGGAGAGGATGGTGTCTCGGAGTGCGCGTCCGGTAGTGGGGTTGAGGATGCCCTCGTGCTGGAAGCGGGTGAAGGCGTCGGCATCGAGCACCTCCGCCCATTTATAGGAATAGTAACCGGCGGCGTAGCCCGTCGGGTTGCTAAAAAGGTGGCTGAAGTGCCGTGTAAGGCTGGGGACTGGGCTGGCCAGCTCAGCGCGGAACGGGCGGAGGTGAGGCTCCAGCCAGGCTTCGAGGTCTGGGGCAGCGACCGCCTCGGCGGTGTTCCGGTGCAGCAGCAGGTCGAGGGTGGACAGTTGGAGTTGCCGCATTGTGCTGGACGCGCTGAGGAAGTTGCGGGCGGCGACCATTTTGCCGATGAGATCCTCGGGGAGGGGGTCTCCGCTCTGGTAGTGGCCCGAAAATCGATCCAGGGCGCTTTTTTCCCAGCACCAGTTTTCCAGAATCTGCGAGGGCAGCTCCACGAAGTCCCAGACGACATTGACGCCGCTGAGTGAAGGGTGGGGGACTTCGCTGAGTAGGTGGTGGAGCAGGTGGCCGAACTCGTGGAAGATGGTTGTGACCTCGTCGTGGGTCATCAAGGCCGGCTTGCCACTGCCGGGCTTGGTGAGATTGCCGCAGATCAGGCCGAGATGGGGGCGGTGGAATGGCGCGGAGGTCGTGGGGGTGGATGCTGGCGACGCGGGTGCTCGGTCGGTCTGAGGGGAGTGCTCTGAGCCCTGGGGGGAGTTCTCTGGGCCCTTTACCGGCCCACCGGTGCGGAGGTAGTTCATCCAGGCACCTGCCCGCTTGGCTTCGCGCGGGTGCCAGTCGGTGTAAAAGGAGCCGAGGTGGCGGCCTTGGTCGTCATGGGCATCGTAAAAGCGGACCTCCGGGTGCCAGACTTCGACGGGGCCTGCCGCCGAAGCCGATGCGTCGGCCTCCTCGATAGTGCTGGTGGCCTCGACTTCGTCCTTCCGGAATACGGTCGGGCGCTCAGTGATGCGGAGTCCGAAGAGAGTTTCGGCCAGGGTGAAAAGTCCGGTTTGGACGCGGTCGATGGGGAAGTAGGCCCGCACGGCTTCTTCGTCGAAGTCGTAAGCGGCGCGGCGTTGTTTCTCGGCCCAATAACCGGTCTCCCAGGGTTGCAGCGGGGCGGCAGCGGTGCCGGTGGCGGACGCCTTAAAGTCCCGCAGACTTTGAACCTCGGCCTGGAACGCCCCCGCAATGCGTGAGCGAAGATCTTGCAAGAATTGGGTAGCCGTGCTTCCCGAGCCTGCCATCCGGCGCGAGGTCACCAAGTCCGCGAAGTCGTTAAAGCCAAGGAGCTGGGCCTTTTCGAGGCGCAGGCGGAGGATCTGGCGGACGCGCTCGGTGTTATCATGCGGCGGCTGTGACCCGAGTTGGGCGTAGGCCACCCAGACCTCGCGCCGCAAGGCGTCGTCATCCGCATAGCGCAACACCGGCATCATCGAAGGGGCGTGGAGGGTAAAGCGCCAGCCGTGGGCGTGGCCCTTTTCGGCAGCCGATTCCCGAGCGGCCTCGATGGCTGACCGCGGCAGACCGGCCAGGCGGGACTCCTCGGTGACGATTAACTCCCAGGCGTTGGTAGCATCGAGCACCGTTTCGCTGAATTGCTGGGTCAGTGCCGACAGCTCCCGGTTGAGGGTCGCAAGGCGTTCCTTGCCCTCGGGATGGAGGTCGGCCCCTTCTTCGCGGAAATCGGCGAGGCGCTCCGAGATCAACCGACGGTCGATCGGTCGAAGTCCGGCGACTTCCGGGGCCTCGCTGGCCGCTTTCAGACGGCTCCAGAGTTGCTCGTTGAGCGTCAGTTGGGTGTAGAAATCGGTGACCCTGGGCAGCAAGGCGCGGTAGGTTTCCCGCAAGGCAGGGCTGTCACAGACCGACGTTAAGTGCTCCACGTAGCCCCAAGATCGCCTCAGCGTGGCGGTGGCCTCATCCAGCGCGAGAAAGGTGGAGCGAAACGACACCGCTTCGAGGGGCTGGTTGGCGATGGTCTCGATGTGGCCCGCAGCTACGGCCAGGGCGTGCTCGATACTCGGCGAGACTAACTCCGGCCTCAGCAGACTCCAACGCACCGCAAAGTCCTCAGCAAGAAACGGAAACTCCATGAAACCACGGTGCGACGGGCCTGCGCGGTGTCAACTCTGTAGCCTGTAGCTAACGAGGCAGCGGATAATGGTCACCGGGCCCAGAAGGGGCGTGGGCGATTGGGTGGACGGTGCGCGGACTCTCGCGCTGGATGAGGATTGCGCCATT
>DAIQNO010000359.1:0-2597 GCA_036788355.1 Opitutales bacterium
GCCGAGCTCGAGCGCGACCACGGCCGCGGGCTGATCGCCGCACCCGAAGCCAAGGCCGCGAGGCTCGAGGTCGAGCGCCGCATCCTCAAGGCCGCCGCCAGCACCTCTCCGCAGACCTTCCGGACGACCAGCCTCGGCCGCGCGCTCACCATGCTCGCCATCATCGCCGTGCCGGCCGGCTCCGCCGCCCTCTACGGGCAGCTGGGTGCGCCGACCCTGCCCGACATGCCGCTCGCGTCGCGCGCCATCGACCGCGCCCCCACCGAGCTGCCGGACGAAGTCCGCACCATGGTGGCCAACCTCGAAGCCCGCCTCGCCGACGACCCGGACAACCTCCAGGGCTGGCTGATGCTCGGCCGCAGCAAGCTCGCCATCGACCGCCCGAACGAGGCCATCGACGCCTACCGCAACGCCGTCGACCTCGCCCCCGACAATGTCGACGCCATCATCGGCCTCTCGGATGCCCTGCGCGAGCGCGCCATGGGCGTGGTCACCCCGGAAGTCCGCCAGCTCATGTTCCGCCTCGCCGAGCTCGAGCCCGGCGACCCCCGCCCGCTCTACTTCGCCGGCCTCGCCGACGCCCAGGCCGGCGACTACAACGCCGCCCTCGAACGCTGGCGCGTGCTCCTCGAAAACACCCCCGCCGACGGCATCAGCTACTGGGATCAGGTTGCTCCCAACCTTCCCCTCCTCGGTGACTCCCTCAACCAGCCCGCCGATCCTTACAATCCCCACGAGCCCGTGGACTCGACCGCATCGGCCATCAGTGCCCAGGGACTTTTCCGTCTGGCTTCCTACCTGCGCCACCAAGGAGATTCCATTCGTGCCGACCGCTATGAACAAGCCGCATTGGTCACCACCCGCAGCCTCCTTAAAGAACCCTATCTTTCCAATGATACAAACCACCAAGGTCTGCTCCTTCACAGCATCTACCACCACCCAAACGGTTGGGATCACCGCCCCCATACTCAACAAAGCCCTCACGGCGAGTCGTCTATGTGGGGCGATTACCACCTCATGGAACTCGGCGTTTATCTCCAGCGTCGCCTGCAATCTAAACCCTATCTGACCTTTTTTTCCTAAACTCCATTGCTTTAAAAAACCATGATCATCTCCGACCTCAATCAAATCGAAGGACGCCGCTATCCCGCGCGTCGCCGCACCCAAAACCTGGTTGGCGGAGTCGCCCCGGTTCAATGCCAGAACTTCTGCATGGGCAACGTCACCCTGGATCCCCAAGGCGGGCAGGTTCCCTGGCACAACCAAGAGCAAGAAGAAATCTACTTCATCGTCGAAGGCACCGGAGAAATGTGTCTGGGAGAAGAAAGACAAACGGTCACCACCGGACAGGCCGTTTACATTCCACCAGGAATCTTCCACCAGCTCACCAACATCGGAGACATCCCACTTCGCATGATCTACTGCTACGGTCCTGCGGGGGATGTTGCCCACTGGAGGCAGGAGCTCGACGGCACCCTGCCGCGAGCCGGAAGTGAAGCCCCACCGCTGCCCCCCGGTGCCCAACCTCAATGCACCTCCACCTTCTAACCTGAAAAAACTCCCCTCCACTTAAGAACCCCTTTATGAAAACACACACCATCGGCATCATCATGAACGGCGTCACCGGGCGCATGGGCACCAACCAGCATCTGATGCGCTCTATTGACGCCATCATCAAACAAGGCGGCGTCCACATCAGCCCAACCGAAACCATCATGCCCGACCCCATTCTGGTTGGTCGTAATGAAATCAAACTCAAAGAACTCATCGCCCGCTCCAGCGTCACCAAATACACCACCGATCTGGACAGCGTGATGAACGATCCAGCCTACCCTGTTTATTTCGACGCCCAAAGCACCCTGCGACGCTTCGATGCCGTCCAGCAGGCCGCCGCTGCGGGTAAACATGTCTATTGCGAAAAACCCACCGCCATCAAAACCGAAGACGCTTACGCCCTCTACCAAATCTGCCGTGATGCCGGAGTGAAAAACGGCGTGGTTCAGGACAAACTCTGGCTTCCCGGCATGATCAAATTTCAACGGCTGGTTCAGAACCAATTCTTCGGCCGCATCCTTTCGGTTCGTGGTGAATTCGGCTACTGGGTCTTTGAAGGTCATACTATCCCGGCTCAACGCCCCTCTTGGAACTATCGCAAAGAAGACGGCGGGGGCTTGATCGTGGACATGCTCTGCCACTGGCGTTACGTCATCGACAACCTCTTCGGCCCGGTCAAAAGCGTCTCCTGCCTGGCCTCCACTCATATCCCCGAACGCATCGATGAACAAGGCAAGCCCTACGTCTGCACGGCTGACGATTCCGCCTACTCCACCTTCGAACTGGAAAACGGTGTCATTTGCCATTTCAATTCTTCATGGAATGTCCGTGTCCGGCGCGAGGGCAGGCGATTACGGACAAATTGCCATCGGCCACGCCGCGCGGTGCCGTCGGCCCGACCGGCGTGCTGCCGAAATAGAGTTGCGCTTGGGGCGGTGCCGGGCTTGCGGCTTGCGGTGTGACCGGCAGCGGTTGGGCGGGGGTCGCTGCGGTCTCGCCCGGCGTGCGCAGATCGACGCCGCGCAGATGCGCGAAGACGGCCC
>DAIQNO010000360.1:0-2580 GCA_036788355.1 Opitutales bacterium
ATGGGCACCGAAGCGAGGCGGAGGGTGACCGTAAGCGGGTCAGGGTGCTGGAAAGCGTTCCCGCTGCACAATTTTACCGTCTCCACAGAACGATGTTGGATTTTCGCCGCCTTTTCGCCGTGCGAGCTTCACCCGACGCCGCAGCGGTGGGGTTTTCGGGTGGCGTGCTCCGGTGGGCGTCGCGCCTGGTTGGCCGGTGGCTGGCGGTGGCTCAAGGGTGGCTTAGCAGGGTTGGAGGGTGGCTGCGGCTGGCACCGTTGGCATTGCCCGTGATTAGGCCGTGGTTGCTGGGGCTGATGTGGCTGGCCGTGGCCCTGGCGATGCTTGGCGGGGAATTCGGCCGCCACGGCTATTTTCTGGATCAGCTTGTCCACTTTCGGACGCACTTTGGCCTGTTTTCGCTGGCCTTGGTGGCGGTGGCCGCCGTCTGGCGGGCCTGGGGTTGGTCGAGTGCGTTTCTGGGCCTCGTTTTCGTGGCGGTTTGGAGCACCTTTCCCGGCCTGCCCACTGCTCCGCCCCTGCCCACCGTTCCGCCCCCGCTCACCGTTCCACCGGCAGCGCAGCCAGGCAGCCCGCGCCCGATACCCACCGTGGTTAAGATGCTCTCCCTGAATGTCTGGACGCCCAACCAAAAGATCGCCGAGATCGAGGCCTTGATTCGGCGGGAAGCGCCCCAGGTGGTGCTACTTTTCGAGACCTCCAGTCGCCTCGACCCGTTGCTGGCGTCCCTCGCCACCGATTACCCCCACCAGAGCACCCAGGCCTACGCGGCGGGCGGCTCCGCCATCCTGAGCCAGTTTCCTCTGGAACGCCCGAGCCTCCCCTTCGGAGGCATGGGCGCGCATCGCGTGGCCCTGCGGCTGCCGGAAGGTCGCTCCGTGGAACTGGTCGGCGTGCACCTGTACTCGCCGATCAACCCGGAGCAATGGCGCTGGCGCAACGACGGCCTGCGGGCCCTGGCCAAGGCCGTAAAGTCTGCCGACCCCGCTACCCCGATCATCCTGGCCGGAGACTTCAACACCACGCCCTACTCCGTCTTTTTCCGGGACTTTCTGGCCGAAACCGGCCTCCGCCCACCCGCCACCGACCTCCTGCCCAGGGCCACCTGGGTCTTCAACTGGGCGGGCTTCGGCATCCCGATCGACCACATCCTGGGCACCCCGCAGGTCAACTTTCACCGCTACCGCACGGGCCCCGGCGTCGGCAGCGACCACTTCCCCGTCCTCGCGGAATGGACCCTGTCGGATGACTTTGAGGGAAAATTTTAGAGAAATGGAAAAGTTGTCGAAGTCTTTTGGCTCTCGCTGGTGATTGGGAGGGAGCTTTCTTGGATCGGGGCGGGGGAATACGGGTAGCCTTGGGTGGTAGTGGGCTGGTTGAGTGGGGCGTTGGGTCTAGCGTTCTTGCCAGGCGAGTTGGCCTTCGGGGACGATACGGCTCCAGAGTTCGCGTCCGTCGGTGCCGCGGACGGAGATGGTGAGGCGGCGGTCGCCCTCGGCCCCGGAGAAGCTGAGGAGGGCGAATTGGCGCTCGCGGGTGGTGGTGCCGGGTTCTCGCAGGAAGTTGACTTCGCGGACGGAGTCGCTGGGGCGGGCGGTGACGGGGCCGACGGTCAATTCGAGGAGGTCTTGGGCGTTGGCGCGGACCATCCGCGAGAGTTCACCAAAGGGTTTACCGCCGACGACGAAGAGGACGTTGCCGATGCGGCGGGAGCGTAGGGCATCGAGAAAGCCGTTGCGCTCAATGGGGGCTTCGGTGGCGTTACCGGGGGTTTCCGAGGGGTTGAGGAGTGGGGAGCCCGAAACGACCACCTTGAAGGTCGCCGCGCTGCTTTGGAGCTGCCAGGCCAGCCACTCGAGCTGAGTTTTGCCGTAAACTTGGCGCAGGCCGGGGAGGGTGGCGCTGACGTTACGGTGAGAGCGGTCGTCGAGGATAAAGACCTCGACATCGGACCAGCGGAAGGTGGTGACGAGGTCGTCCTGCAAGCCGTGATCGGGGCGTGGCCAGTAGGCGCGGAAGAGGTTGCGAGTGGCGGCGAGGGTGCTGCTGCCGGGGAGGGAAAATCGCGGCGCGGCGTCGGTTGCCCCCCAGGTGGCCAGTTGGGGCACAGCGGTTAGCAAGGGGGCGAGTTCTGGGAGCGCCCGGGCCTGGCGGTAGCGCTCATTGATGCCAGAGTGGCTGCCCCAGTCGGGCTCTAGCAGGGTCGCGGTGCCACCGAGCCAGAAGAGGGCGGCGGGCTGGGCTTGACGGATGGCCTCGAAGATTTCGTAGCCGCCGCCGGGGATGCGGTTAAGTGGGTCGTAGCGGCGGTCGTTGACGTAGTGGCCGCTGATGAGGGCCAGCGAGACGTCGGTCGGCGGGAAGCGCTCACGGAAGTCCGGGGGCGTCTGGATGAAGCCGTGGGGTGGGTTGATGGATTGGGCGGTCGAGCCGTCCGCCCGGAGGACGTCGAGGCCGTAGCCGTAGCGGCTGCCGGCATCCAGCGGGCCGAGGCGCAGGTGGCCGGTGAGGTGGCCTTCCCAGGTAGTAGTGACCGGTGGGCTCCGGCGGACGGCCTCGGGGCTCTCGACGGGCCAGAAT
>DAIQNO010000361.1:0-2543 GCA_036788355.1 Opitutales bacterium
GGGGCTTGGATTGAGGTGACAAATTAGGCTACGAACTTAGCTCGCAGGACACTAGCCAACGGGAGGCAGGGCACTCCAGAGAGCATCAGCAGGCGCGATACCTTCGGGTGTTCAGGCCGGAAACCTTGGTGATCTTCGGTGAGATACCTCGCTTTGTTCCAGTGGCGCCGAGAGTGGGAGGTGCGTGAGGTGTTCTGCCAGGGCTGGTAAGAGGTCAAGGCGTTGGGCCGAAGCGATCAGTTGCAGTCCCATCGTCTCACCATCAACTGGGGCGGCATTCTGGGGGCTGATTGCCGGGTGCGGTTGAGAACGCTCTCTTGGGACTGGGGACAGCCGGTCAGTGAGGGTCAGGGGAACGGCAAGGGTCGGCAGGCCGGCTAGTGACGCTGGAGCCGTGAGGGTCAGGAGCTGCTCGCGGAGGGCTGGGGTGGTTTCGGCGGCGGCAACGGCCGGGCCGGGGACTGACGGAAGGGCGAGGGCGTCGAAGCGGGAAAAGAGTTCTTGGAACCAGGCCAGGAGGCGCTCACGCGTGGCGGTAGCGTCAGCGATTTCGGCAGCTGTCCAATCGGCACCTCGCAACAGCCGTTGGCGGACGGCGGGGTCGTATTGCTCCCCGTATCGTGCCAGCCAATCGGCGTGGAGTTGGTAGGCTTCGCGGCTCTGCAGGACGTTGAAGGCTTTACGCGTGGGTTCCAGAAGCGCCTTGAGGCGACTGGCGAGGTTGGCCGGGAGGTCGGTGAACTTTGCGAGGTGGAACGCCGCCTCGACGGCCCTGACCGTGCGCGGTTGGCAAAACTCGGCCAAGCTGAGACTGGCGATGCGCCAGCGGCCCGTTTCAGGGCGCTCGGTAGATCGGGCGTGGGCCGAGGCGGGAAGGTTTCCGCCGGTCGGCGTTGAGGGTTGGCTGTCGGTCTGCCAGAAGGGTTGCAGAGCGTCCAGGGAAGTGGCGAGGTCGTGGGCCGATCGAGTAAACCAGCCGACAGTATCGAAGCTGGCCGCCAGAGGAAAGACCCCCTCCGTCAGTAAGCCGGGGATCAGGCGGACGGCGTAGAGGCCGCACCAGGCTGCGGGAACGCGGATGGAGCCACCAGTATCCGTGCCGAGGGCGATGGGTACCGTTCCGGCGGCCACCGCGTAAGCCGATCCGCTGCTGGAACCCCCGGAAAGCCGTTCTGGGAGGCTGGGGTGAGGACAGTCGCCAAAATGCGGATTTTCCCCGCTGAGTCCGTAGGCGAACTCGTTCATCTGCGTCCGACCGACCAGGCTGGCACCCAAGGAGCGGAACGCCAGCACCAGGGCCGCGTCGCTGGCGGCGGCGCAATTTTGCACCGGCGGCAGGCGGGAGGAACAGGTTGTCGGCAAGCCCGCGACATCGAAAAGGTCTTTGGCGAGGAACGGCACGCCTCGCCACGGCCCGATTTCCAACTTCAGCGGGTAGCTGGGATTGGCCAAGACACTGTTCCCGGTGGCTGCAGTGAGGTCCGTGAGCCGTTGTTGGGTAGCGGTCGCCCAGGGGCAGGGGGAGGGCACGGTGGCCTCGATGCTGGGGTTGGGCACTGGCACTGAGGAACCCAGCCCCTGCCAGTCGGCAAGGCTCAGGGGCAGGGCTGCCTCGACGGAACGGGGGGCGGACTGCGATGGTGTCTCCACGGAAAGCGGTGTTGTCTCCACGTGAAAATCGAGAGGGTCAGACAAAGATGGCCTCGGGGAGGGTCGCGGTGACGGTGTAATTGGGCAAGTTGACGACTTGGCTGAGTTTCAAGTCAAGGGCGACGCTGCAGACGACGAGCGATTGCTCTGCGGAGAGCCCCAGGCGCTGCATCAGGTAGTCGATGGCCCGGCGGACGGCGCCTTTGGCGCATTCCAGCAGGTCGGGGCCGCTGGAGATAAAAGCGTGGTGCGGCTTAGTCTGGTAGCGGGCTGAGAGGAGTTGCGGGTTGGTAACCAGATACGGTCCGACCAGTGGACGCTGTTTTTCCAGGGTCACCCTCAGTTCGACGTCCATCGGAGCCTCCATGCCGTTAATCGAGACTTCGCCGTCGCCTTGGGCGGCGTGGGCGTCGCCGACGCACAGACCCGCGCCGGGGGTGAAAACCGGCAGGTAGAGCGTCGCTCCAGCGGTCAGTTGTTTCACGTCCATGTTACCGCCAAACGCACCCGGCGGACGGGTGCGAAAGGAGCCGGGGATGGCCTGCTGCACGCCGATAATCCCGCAAAATGGGTCGAGATCTAGCAGCAGGCCGGGCATGCTAGCGGTCTGAAGGTCGGCGAGTTCCCAGTGGTGGAGGTAGAAATTGCGGAAATCCTCCGGAAGGAAGCAGCGCTCGGGGATTACGCTGGTCCAGGCCCAACCGTGGTGGTGGTAGGCCAAAATCTCGATTTTTACAACGTCGCCAGGCTCGGCTCCGTGGATCGCAATTGGCCCGGTCAGCGCGTGGATGAGGGTAAAGTCGATCTGCTGGAAGGCCTCGACGGTCATGCCAGGGTATACCTGGCCGCCGCTGGAATCCATCATCTCGACGTAGAGCGTATCGCCCGAGTTG
>DAIQNO010000362.1:0-2539 GCA_036788355.1 Opitutales bacterium
CTTCGATCGCCCCTTTCTGCCGGAAATGCGTTACCCTGCCGGAGCCCCTTGGCGGGCGGCGCGTTTCAGAAAACCCGGGTTGATCGAAGTCGCGTTACGTTGGCGGTCGAGGCCCTCCGTTCTCAGCGGATAGGCATTCAATACTTCGAACTGGGCACGTCTGGGGGGCTTGCAGAACAGCCGCTTGCCTGGCTGAGGCGCGGGGGTCGCCGACTCGGCCAGAATCACCTTGCGGCAGGTGGGGCATGGCGATAAGAACGACCCTCATGCTGAAGCGCTTCATTATTGCTGGGCTGATTGGATTGGTGCTGCTGACAATCCTGAACTTTGCCGGTTTTTTTAGCCCTGGGTTTAATCCCGACGGTTATCGTGGCACGGTGCAGTCGGTGACGTGGCGCCAGGGGGATGGCAACCTCCGCACCGCCTCCGTCAGCGCGGGTGATCTCAGCCAGGTAGAGCTGCCGCTCGCGGGCAGCGACCGTTTGGCCGATGGCTACCACCTGAAAACGGTCGGCTACGACCGAATCCGGGTTGCGGTGGACAGCCGGTGGACCTCCGTCACCCTCCGGGAATCGGGAAGGCGAGAGAGCTACCTGATCCGCAACGAGGCCATCCTGGAAATCCGCACCCGTTAAATCTGCCCCAGGAAAATGCACTCATTTTAGGGTGTATCGCCTGCTGCCCAGATCGGCCCTTGACACCACCGATAAGCTGAAACATAGCTACGCTATGATCTTTCCTTATTCCCATCGTTGTGCGGTTTTGGCGGCTCTATTGGGGGCGAGTTTCGGGCTCGTTTCGCTCAGGGCGCAGTCCGACGACTTTAACGACAACTTTCGCGGGCCGTTGTGGAATACCATCGAGGATGATGCTACCCTGCAGGTGGTTGAGCAGAATCAGCGGCTGGAGATTATCTCCTCCGGCCCAACGTCGGCGGCCACGGACGCGCTCTACATCAGCGTGGACACCTTCCGCCTCTCGACGGCCAGCGATTTTACGGTGACCGTTTCGTGGGCCTTCCCCTCGGTGACGACCGTTGGCGGCGTGGGCACCGGCATTTCGCTGGTCTTCGGCTTGGGCCGCGACCTTCCCGACGGCACCGACTCCGTGGCCTTTGGCTTTGGTTACCGTAACGTGGGGGCTCCGTTCGGCAACCTCGGAGCAGCCGGCGGTGCCTACCGCATCGACGACGTGCAGACGACCTTTCTGCTGCCCTGGAACGGCATCACCTCGGGCACGCTGGAAATGAATTACGTCGCGGCGGATGACGACCTTTTCCTGGTTCTGAACGGCCTGACGCCCTACCTGCTTGACGACATCGTCCGAGGCGTCTGGGGGGCTGAATCGGTTTACGTGGCCCTCGGTGCTCGCGGCAACGGAGCCGTGCTGACCTCCGGGGATGCTTTTTTTGACGATTTCGCGGTCGTCAGCGGCGTCATCGTTCCGGAACCAGCCGCTACCCTGCCCCTGGCGGCCCTGCTAATCGCCGCCCTGGTGCGTCGCCGGAGTTCCCGGTAAGACCCGACGACCACGGGTTCTGTGAAGAGCCCCCTCGTGGCGGTGAGCAACCGCGACGGACTGGCAGCTTAGGGTCCGCGCCACGGCTACGGGGCGGTGCTGGATCCTCAACGGTTTCCGCTGAAGAATTCCCTGCGAAAGCGCAGGAGATAGGTCAAGCCAATCAGCCCTAGCAGCAGCCCGAGGTAGTTCGTCGTGAGGCAACAGGCGCAGATGACGGCTGTGCTCCAGAAAAACCACGGTGCGCGAAAGCGGTGCCGCACCAGTGCGAAAGCGACAAAAGCCATCGCCACCAGCACCCCGACGCTGACCAAGCCCAGCCAATCTGGCGGCGGTTCTTCTGGCTGGAGCGAAAGGGCTCCGTTGAGAAAGACGGCCATCAGCACGAAAAACAGCACGCTGCCCCAGAGACCGTAAAGCCGCCCCAAGCCGCTGTCGGGGGTCGGCTTTGCACCCGCACTTGGCGCAGTCGTTGCGGCACCCTCCGCAGGGCCATCGAGCGCCGCTGGGACCGGCCCGGGCGACGGTTCCGAGGCGGAGCCGCCAGCTCCCGCCGCTGTCAGCGAGGGATTTTTCGCAATCGGCACCGCTGGAAGGGGCTCCGACGGTCCGGAGCCGCTTGGCGGGAAAGAATTGGGCGCAAAACTCATCGGAGGGAGGTCGAGAAAAATGGACGCTGGAAGTTAAAATCTGGAAGGCCCAGATTGCCGCTGACTCAGTTTAGTGTCCAGCGAGTTTAGTTCGTAGCCAAATTTGCCAGTTTAACCAGCCCCAACGGGGCGACAGGTGACAGCCCTGGGTGAAGCGACGCAGGAGCGCAACCCTGGGAAAACAGTTGGCTAGATCGTCAAAGTCCTGAAAGGACGACACCCGAGGTGGCGCCATCAACCCGAAATTTTTGCCGAATCGATCAAGTTCACCCCCGCCGATCGTTCTGTCGCCGATCGTTCTGTCGCCCTTTCAGGCCTTTGAACCTTGAAGGCCGATAAACCCAGGGTTGCGCTTCGCTGCACCCTGGGCT
>DAIQNO010000363.1:0-2527 GCA_036788355.1 Opitutales bacterium
GGAAAAGTCGCCTGAAGATCATCCGAGACCCTCCGGAGGCCGTCACGGGAACGCTCACCACCGCTGATTGGTGGCAGGACCCTAGGCCTCGGCCGTGGTCATCGGGGCTTGCGTGGTGGACTCTCCGCTGGCTTGGCGCTTCCGAGCCAGAACCGTCAGCACTTCCCGCAGGGCGGCGGGTTCAATCGGCTTGGGGAGGTAGTGATCCATCCCCTTGGAGAGAAACTCCTCCCGGTCCGAGGTCATCGCAAAAGCCGTCAGGGCGACGATCGGGATCGTCGCTTTGGCCGCCCCGGCTTCCCCGGCCCGGATGCGCTGGGTAGCCTCTAAGCCGTCCATCAGCGGCATCATGATGTCCATCAGCACGAGGTCGAGGTCATGCTGGGCGACGTAATCGACCGCGTCACGCCCGTTGTAAACGAAGTCCGCCTCGTGGCCCATTTTCTTCAACATCGCCCGCATCACCTCGCAGTTGAGGTGGTTGTCATCGGCCACCAAAATCTTGTGGGCGTAGAAGGACGCTCCAAGGGCGTGCCGGATCAGCCCAGGGCTGGTCAACTTGCGCTCATCGCTGCGCTTTACCGTCGTAAAGCCCTCGACCGGAATCAGGGCCTCGAAGATCGTCCCCGTGGGCGTATTATCCCGCACCAGAATCTCCCCGCGCATGCCCTCGGTAACGATTTTGTGGCAGATCGCCAACCCCAGCCCCGTGCCCTCGTATTTCCGGGTCTTGGACTCCACGAGCTGGTTGAACGGCTTAAACAGCAGGTCTTTCTTGCTGTCCGGGATACCGATGCCGGTGTCGGCGACCGCGAAGGAGAGCTGATAGTAGGTTTTGTTCGGCGGAACGTGCTCATCGACAATCCGCTGGCGCGAGCAGACCAGACTCACCGAGCCCGTCTCCGTGTATTTCAGCGCATTACCCACCAGGTTAATCAGCACCTGCCGCAGGTGGTTGCGATCCGTCATCACCTGAAAAGGGGCTTCGGGTTCCAGCTTCACACTCAACCCCAGCCCTCGACGCTGGGCATCCACCGAAAACAGCCCTCGAATTTCGTCCAGCAGCTCGTTGAGGCTGAACCGCTCAGGCCGCAACTCCATCCGGCCGGCCTCGATTTTAGAGAAATCGAGAATGTTGCCGACGATCGCCAACAGCGCATCGACGCTCCGCTTAATGGTCTGCAGATACTCCCGCTGTTCCTCCGAGGGATCGGTGGCCATCAGCACTTCCGACAGGCCCCGGATGCAATTCAACGGAGTGCGGATTTCATGGCTCATGGTGGCCAGAAACGTCCCCTTGGCCCGGCTGGCCCGCTCAGCCACCGACTTCGCTTCATCGGCCAGCTTGAGGGCCCGCTCCGCCTCCTCCTCGCGATCCATAGCCGCGTTCTCCACCTCCATCAACCGCTCCTCCAGGGCCATCTTTTCCGCCTCGACATGGGCCACCCGCTCCCGGAGGTGCCGAGCAGAATCATCCCGCTCGCGCTGTTGCTTCCGAACCTTGCTCAGCTCCACCAGTGCCCAGCCCAAAGCTCCCGAAAAACCCAGCACCACGAAGACGAAACCGAAGATCGTGATTGCCTGGGAAGCCAGCAACAGCGGAGGGAGTAGGGTAGGGGGCACCATGAGCGGACAGGCAGCGGAGTAACAGCAGCGACTCGACCTCAAGCTACTCCATCTGAGCCAGAGAATCCACCCTAAAAAATGGCGGTCGCGCCCGATTCCGGGCCCGGTTGCCCCACGATCGGTCGGGCGTTTCGGCAGGAACGTCCCACCACCGCTAACGTCCAAGTATCATCGATGAGATGCCCCACGATCGGTAGGGCGTTTCGTCAGGAACTTTCCAGGCCCGCTACCCCCGCCTAAGCGGGAAATAAGGGTGCCTACAGGTGCCGGAACCTGGCCCGGCCAGGCCCTTCGAGTGACCGGTGCGGGTCCGGGCGCAACCTTCTCGACGCGCCAGCGTTATTCCGCCCGACGTCCTCGCGGTCAGCCCTCAAGAATGGCCTTCCGTCTGCGCTTCGGCGTGTTCGCGCGTCTCTTCGCTCCAATCACGGGAGAATTGGAAGGCGGTTGTCAGGCGGCCGGCGGCGTCCGCCAGGGACCTCAGGTTACGCTAAGTCTTTCCCATAGCAACCGGCCCGATTCGCGAGAAACTACCTCGACACCTTTAGTCACCTTTTAGGTACGTTTTCAGTGCCGGTATGACATCGCCAATCATGCTAACCTGATTGTTCGGCCCTGCGGAACTGAATGAACAGTGCGAATTGTCCCAATTCGACACACTCGAAAATGGCGTCCCCACGGGGATTCGAACCCCGGTCGCTGGAATGAAAATCCAGTGTCCTAGGCCGGGCTAGACGATGGGGACCCGGTTGAAAGTTTAGATAGTAGCAGAGGGCGGGGGTTCAGCAAGTCCCAATTTCAACTTTTTTCGCTTTTTCGCGTTCTGCGGTCTTTGCTGACCTTACCTTCGGCTTCGATGAGTGCGTCAGAGGCATCACTCAGGTAGGTCATAGCCGAAGAT
>DAIQNO010000364.1:0-2520 GCA_036788355.1 Opitutales bacterium
GCGACGCAGGAGCGCAACCCTGGGAAAACAGGTCGCGCCTCCGCCAAAGTCCTGAAAGGACGACACCCCAAGGGCGCAATCGCACGCCCGCATGGTGCGCGATACCATTGGGAAAACCACTGACCAGATTTCTGTCGTCCTTTCAGGACTTTGGAACTTTGAACGCCGATAAACCCAGGGTTGCGCTTCGCTTCACCCAGGGCTTGAACCTTTCGCCCCGTTGGGGCTGGAATTCAGTCCGAGGTGTGGCCGCGGCGCGGATGTGGCGCGTGCTCTTAAACCTTTCCCCCCGTTGGGGCTGGGATTCAGCGGCGGATTTAGTTCGCAGGACACAAGTTCCGATTTACCACTGACTTTGCTGCTTACCAGAAAAACCGACGGCGTTGACTGAGTTCGATCCAGACCTCCTGCGTGTAAACATTCATCACAAGTCGATGCCTTCGATGCGAAACACGCCTCGAATGCAGCCGAGATCTCTCACGCAGATTTGAACATGGGTCTTGGCCTGAAATCCAGCACCTGGATAAGAGTTCTTCAGCGACCTGGCGGTCGCAACCGTGATAGGCGAGGATGAAGGCCCCCATCTTCACCCGCCATACCTTTTGGTGAGTTTTCCACCCTTGGTGATGTATCCGTGTTTGCGTAGATATTGACGGGCTGTTTCAGGCGATTTAGTGATACGTTTCGTCTGTTGTTCGATGATCTTGATGACCGCTTGCGCGTGTTTTTCCTCGGGGGTTTGATAGCCTCACATGAGATAGGGTTACTCGGCACCAGCGGTGGCTTCAAGAAATTTCCGGGGAAGATTGCCCTGCCGAACCGCCTGAGCGGGAAAGCCGCAGCACGACGGGAAGGCTTCAGCACGACGGGAAGGCTTCAGCACGACGGGAAACCGCGGGCGAGCAGAGTGGGGCGGGGGCTAGGCGAAGCGTGGTGGGTCAAAGGCGTGCTGCGACGGGAACGGTCTATGGCGACTAAAAAGCTGCATATTTGGTCAGCATGAGATCGGACTTGGTATTGGCAAAGTGCGATAGGCGGGGAACGTTTCTTGCGGTAGTGTTTCGGGCTCAGGGTGTTAGGAGAGGGAGCAGCCGTCGCTGAAGTTGTGAATATCTTGTGAATTGTAAATTGGGTGTAAAATCGGCCCGAAAAACTGTTATGCCGAGCGATGGTCATCCGCATAAATGTCACCCAATCGTTACAGTCAGTAGGGTATTTGTGACACGTTTTTTTATTGATCCGAGATTAACAACCGACCATCATCCGAGCCATTAGTTTCGTGATTATTCACCAATTGCTTTGCCCGATGAGCCTCCCTAAGACCCCTTCTGCCCGCTTGATTCTGGCCGCCCTGCTGGGCCTGTTGGCCTGCGTTTGGCTGCCTGCCGCGCAGGTTTATCCGGTGTCCTACGACATGGTGAACGGGAATACGGGTTCCTATTCCTATCTCGACTGGACCTACAGCGGTGAGGGTGCCAGCGGGTCGCCGGGCACCATCAACTCCCCGCTCGCGGGAGGGTTGGGCCAGTTGACGGATGGCATCTTCGGTGGGTCGGCGTATGCTGCTAACCTCGGGTTGGGCAACGCTTACGAGTGGGTCGGTTGGAGTAACCGCAACCCGGCGATCACCTTCAAGTTTGCCGAAGAACAGGATTTTTCGGAGGTGCAGTTGTTTTTGGGGCGCGATCTGAATCTACGTTCCGGCAACGTGACCCTGCCGTCGGCGATTATTTTGGAGTTTGGCTCTGAGGATGAAAACGGGGTGGTTTCGTATCACACCACCATCACGCGCAACATCACCGAGGCCGAGCGGGAATCTTGGAAGAGCCAACTGACGAAGGTCGCTGCCGAGGCCACTGGTCAGTATATCCGGGTGACTTTGATGCGGGATACCGCGTTGAGTGCGTGGGTGTTTCTCAGTGAGGTGCTGTTTTTTGATGAGGGCGGGGTTCCCTATCCTTCGGAGATTGCCTACGATGATTTTAGCTCGACCTCGGGGCTTCACTTTCTGACCGGATTTTCGACGGTTTACACTTCGCCGCTGGCAGCGGAGCCCGCTTTGCGCCTGAATCCGTCCCAAGCTTCGGCTTTGGGCGGTTTCGTTTTTCACGACCGGATTTCGGTGCTCAATGGCTTTTATTCGAGTTTTGAGTTCGCGATTACGGATGTCGTCGTCGGAGCGCACGGTTTTTCGTTCTCGGTGCAGGACGATGAAAACTGGGCGGAACAGCTCTCTAGCTCAACGGGCACGGTCGGTCGGCATTCCTTGCAAGTTGTTTTTGATTCGACGAACAATCGGGTTGTTTTCCGCGGGCGGGACGGCGTGGAGTTGCAGGCAGTTTCCCTGGCGTCTTTGGGCATCACGTTGCGAGACGGCACCAAGCACCGGGCGGAGCTGTTTCATAATGGGGATTTCCTGAGTTTGAAGATTGATGGTCTGTGGGTCGCCCAGGGCCTGTATGCCCCGACCTCGGAAGCCTCCGGAACTGATGGCAAGGCCCGTCTGGGTTTTTGGGCGCG